>NZ_JBTGVD010000046.1:0-523 GCF_054343395.1 Mycoplasma sp. CB776 | reverse complement strand
TTGAATTTTGAGATGGAAACATCTTGTCAAGTAATGTGTTTTTAATGTTTTTTAGAAAATTATACTTACGCTTGTGAAGTGAAAGGACTGAATCAATCGAACTAAATAAATTGGCTATTTTTGTTTGTTCAGATAAAGTTTTTGGCAACTTTACTTTATGTTTGGAAACTATATTAATATAATGTCTCGCGTGTCCTTGGCTTTCGAGTTTTTGTGAATTTAAAAGTAAAAAATAGAAAAATAAATCATCGCTTTTATTTATTGCAGAAAGTATCTTAATAGCAGAAGATTTGACTAAAAAAGGAAAATTTACATATTTATTATCTAGTGTAAAATCATCAAAAACAATACATTTAGAATTATAAAAATTTATTTCATCAGTATAACCTATAATGAAAGATTTATTTGCTGTTAATATGGGGAATTTCCCTTTTTTAGGTAATTCAGAAAATTTAGTTATATACTTGTCAGGTCTTTCAAATTTTAATAAATTTTGAATAATGTCCTGTTCTCAAGCGTGAGT
>NZ_JBTGVD010000045.1:0-650 GCF_054343395.1 Mycoplasma sp. CB776 | reverse complement strand
AGGAACCTTTAATGGACAATCTGATGATGGTAGAACAGAAGAACAATATGAAACAACAGTAACTGAAGCAACTAAGAAATTTAAAGAAAAACAAGATGCAGCTAAAACTACTATTGAAGGATTAAGTTATTTAAGTGAAGCACAAAAAACAGATTATAAAAATCAAATTAATTCTACTTTAACTAATGAAAATGAAAACAATGATATTTCATCTATTGATACTATTTTAGGTAATGCAAGAGCTGAAAATACTACTGCAGAAGAATTAGCACAAGCTAAATTAGAAGCTATCTCTATTGCTAATAAATTAAAACCAAGAAATGATGATGGTAGAAAAGAAGAATTTGTAGATGCAATTAATAATCAATCTGATAAAACAGAAGTAGAAAAATTAAAAGAACAAGTAAAAGGTATTATTCAACCTAAAATTGATGAAGTACAAAATAAACTTGATACATTAATTGGTTTAGATGAAGGTGGTAATCAAACTAAAGCATATTATGATGTTGAAGCTGCTAAAGTTGATAATATTTTAAAAGAAACTACAACAGAGAAAGCATTAGATACACTTATAACTAATATGACAATTGCTTATGATAATATTTTTGATAGTGTACAAACTGCAATTAATAACTTACCAAATGATGCAG
>NZ_JBTGVD010000044.1:0-804 GCF_054343395.1 Mycoplasma sp. CB776 | reverse complement strand
GTTGAAAATGTGTCATTTTTTGCTAAGTATAGAAAAATAGTAAAAATTTAGGTTTTTATTTCTTTTTTGTTCAAATATTTTCACAAAGTGAAATAATTATATTGTATATACATTATGGTTGTATATAAATTAAATAAACAAACAGGAGAATTATGTACCAAGATAAAAAGAAAATTTTAGCATTAGGTTTTCTTTCAAATTTAATGTTAACAATATTTATATTTTTTCTAATTTTATTTATAACATTTAGTGAAAAGCAATTGCATTATTTAGATAGAGGATGACAATTTGTATTAACTCTTTGTATAATTTACTATTCTTTATTCAATTATCTAATTTTCATTATCTATAAGTTTTTCCTTATTAAAAATGCAAAATTAGGTTTTAGCAAAAAAATTATTTTTATATTTTTCACTATGTTATTTTATTTTTTAATTTACAAAAAAGAAAATTTGAACCTAAGTTTAAATGTAAAAAACAAAAAAATAATATTAATTGCTTATGCAGCAATAGTTTTTATTGTTTTTGGTATATTAATGGGCGTTTTATTTATAGGTATACTTAAAATTGGTTTATTTGTTTTACAAATCCCATTTCATTTCACTATTTTTCCTGCCGCTATCAGTGTTTTAATTATTTCAATATTGGAATATTCTAGTTCATCAAAAGAAAAAAGTAAAATAAAAAAGGTTGTTGATAACAAAATTTAAAAAAGTTTATATCCGCTATTTAGTTTTTTAAAATAGCGGCCTTAAATGAAATATAAAGTGCACCAGTGTTTTTATAACCTACTTGTATTTTATA
>NZ_JBTGVD010000043.1:0-1421 GCF_054343395.1 Mycoplasma sp. CB776 | reverse complement strand
CCTGCGTTTCCCAGTTAATAGGGAAAAAATACAAATAGTGCTGTTTTACAGCACTTTTCGTTTGCTTTTTTAAAAATTTACTTGCTATTTTATGTATTTTATATATTCATCATAAAAATTTCAAGCCATTACTGATAATTCGTTATCTAATCTTTTAAAAGTTAATAATTTATTGCTATTTCTATCTTCTTCTGTCATATAAATTAAATTTTTTAAAATTAAAATAAATTTTTCATCTGTAATTTTTTGTATTATTCCATTATCTTTATAGAAATTTTTTATTTTTAATAAAAACATTTTCAAAATTCATAATGATAAAAAAGAAAATAATACATGTCCTTGGATGTGTTTAGTTGTATAAACATACATTGGTCTAATTTGTAAATTATTTTTTAATGTTCTAAAATTTTCTTCTATTTTTCATTGCATTGAGTATATTTCTACAACTTTTAATGGATCTAAATCCTTTAAAGAAGTTTCATATACATAATAACCATCAAATTTTTGATCATTTGAAATTTTTTCTTCATCTAAAACATATTTAGAAGAATTCAATTGTTTAAAATATTTGGTTTTTTTGTATCCTATCATTCTTTTTTCATTAACAAATCCATTTTTGTCTTGATTTTTAATAAAATTATTTATTTCATTCTCTCTATTTAGTTTATCTAATTTAGCTCTGGATTTACTTCAGGTGACAATTTGTTTTCTTATTTTCCCTTTATTTTCTTTATTTTCTACAAAAATTTCTTTAGTTTTATATTTAAACTTTCCTGATATCTCAACATAATCATCTTCTTTTAATAAAAATTCTTTATATTTTTTTGTTTCGATATTTGCTCTTTTTGAAATTATGTAGTCTATATTATTTTCTTCTAAAAAATTAATATTTTCTGCAGAACTCATTCCTCTGTCTGAAACAACTGTAATTTTTGTATTTTTATAAATTTCCTTAAATTCCTGTATAAAAGGAATTAATGTTTTTACATCTGCAGTATTTCCAGGAAAAATTTTATAAAAAATAGGTATATTTTCTGAATTACACGCCATTGCTAAAACAATTTGATCTTCTTTAAATTTTCCATCTTTTGAATATCCTGGTAATCTTAATTCTTCTTTTTTGAAACTTTCAAAATAAATTGTGGTTGAATCGAAAAAAATAGTTTCGTTTTCATTGACAAACTTTTTAGATATATTTTTCAAGATATTTTCCTTATTATCTTCTAATAAGTCAAGCATTCTATAAAAACTATTTTTTGAATAATCCAAGTCTGTATATGATTCAGACTTATTTATAAAAGATTTAAAAATACTTGAAGGTTGACAAATTCTATTAGCAATTTGATAAGAAAGTATTTCTTTCATCCCTTTGTGCTTACCAAAATTAAAATTTTCAAAAATGTTTAAATCATACATAAATT
>NZ_JBTGVD010000042.1:0-1720 GCF_054343395.1 Mycoplasma sp. CB776 | reverse complement strand
TTTAGATTTAAATTCTTCTTGTTGTTTTGCAAAATTTAAAACAATAAGTTCCTGAATTTTATCGCCACTCTGACCATTTATCGCCACTTTATCATTATTTTTATCGCCACTCTGATCATTTATCGCCACTTTATCATTACTTTTATCGCCACTATACCCGTTTATCGCCACTTTATCATCATTTTTATCGCCACTTTGCTCATTTATCGCCACTTTATCATTACTTTTATCGCCACTATACCCGTTTATCGCCACTTTATTTTGTGTATTATAGTTTAAATTTTTTAACACAATAAAGAAAGAACTAGTATTAGAAATAAATTGTGGAATTAATTTTTCGTTGTAATTTTCTTGCTTTTTGTAACTTTCTATAATTTTCTTTAGTCCGCTTCCGCGTCTTTCCATTAAATTAAGTCTGCTGAAGACATCAGCAATAATAGGGTTTCTTCTTTTTGAAGCAATTTGATAAATATTTTGTTCTTGAATTAAAGAACCATCGGACATCCCACCAGGAGAATAAATTTCTAATCTATCATCATAGATATCAATGTGAATTTCTGAACCTTTTTCTGTATAATCCCTGTGAATTAAGGCATTTACAATACTTTCTCTTATAGCGATTTCTGGATAATCTGGATATTCAATTCTACTTACATCAGTTTTCTTTCACATTTTTTTATAATTAGAATTAATGAATTCTTCAGCACTTTGCAGTAAATACAAGATTGAACCTTGAAATTCTTTATCATCTAAGGCTTCAAGGCGACTATTTGCTTTATCTAAACCATTTCATCTAGTTGCAAAAACTCTTGATTGATAGACAAAATAATCATCTGCAAGCAAGGCACCAGCAAATGTTAAATTGCCCTTTTCGTTTATTAATGAAAAAGATAATAAATCACTATCATTTAAATTTTGTCCTGTTTTTTGAAAATAAACAGCTTTTAGTTTGCTAAAAGAAGCATTTTCGCTTTTTATATTACTATCAATACTATCAAAAGTTTTATTGCTTCCTTTTAAAACGAGATTTTTCATTTGGACATAATTTGCAGAAACACTTTGATTTCCAATTCTTACAAATATTTTTCTATTTCCGTTATCTATTATGTAGTAAGGAGTTTCGTTTCCTGGGGAAATTGTCAATATTATAAAATCTTTATTTTCATATTTTTCTATAGTTAATTCTATATCAGGAATCGGATCTAATTTGGTTTTGATTATTTCACTAATTTTCTCAGAATCTTTTTTAGCATTAACTAAACCTACAAATCGATCATTATCATCAATACCAAAAATGATTTTTCCGCCTTTTGTGTTAGCAAAAGCAACAACCGTTTTTAATCAATTAGTAACTTTATTTTCTTCTAGCATTACTTTCTTTTCACAAAAACTTGTTTCACCAATATATTTTTTCAAATCCATTTTTATTTCCTTTTTATTAAATATGTATATTAAAATTATACAATTTTTGTTTTAATAAAGTGGAATAATTTAAGATTTTATAATAAGAATTATTTTGCGTTTATATTTATTCAATTTTATATTGTTTTTCTTAAATAATTCCATAGAAAAGCATATTTTAAATAACTAAAATTATTTAAATTTTTGGTTTCTTTTTTCTTATTTATAGGACCAAGATCTCCGTTAATTTCTTTATATCTTTTTGCTATATCGATTAATTCTTCTCTTGTAAAATCATCTCACGTAATTTGTCTAGGTT
>NZ_JBTGVD010000041.1:0-2001 GCF_054343395.1 Mycoplasma sp. CB776 | reverse complement strand
TATCATTTTTTAATTCTTCTGAAGCATATTTTAATGCATAACCAATTTGTTTAACAACCTCTAAAACAAATTTTTTGTCGTTTTTTAAGTTATAAGAAGCGTATTTTAAATTCCTACTAACTTCTTTGTTATTTTTTAAATCACCTAAAATAAATTGTAATAAATAACCACTTTTTTCTTTAACTGCTTTTAAAATAACTTCTTTCTGGTTTTTAAAGTAATTAGAATTGTATTCATAACTTGATTTAACTAAATCTAAAACAAATTCTTCATCATTTTTTAGTTTATTTGAAGCATAAAATAAAAATCAAAAATTTTTTGTTTTCTTAATTAATTTATTTATGAAATTTTTATTTTCTTTTGCTTTGTCTGATAAAAACGAAAAATATAACCCTTTTTCACTGTATCCTATTTTTTCATTAGTTAAGACATTAAAAACAAATTCTTCATCAGTTAAAGCACCTTCGTTTTCTAATTTTAAACCGAATTCTTTTAATCTTTGTTTTTCTTGTGTAAAATCTATATTATCCATATTTTTATTATTTTTCTCAAGCATTTAATACAATATTTTTCATTTTTTGTTTAAATAGTTCTTTAATTTCTAAATCATTTTTTAATTCTGCTGGTATAGAAGCAAAAATATAAGGATTTACTTCTAATGCTTGTAAAACAAATTCTTTATCGTTTTTTAATTCACTTGCAATTAGTTCAAAATTTCTTGCATCATCTTTAATAGATGGTAAAATCACTAAGTCTTTATTATTTTTTAATTCTTTTTTAATTTTATTTGATGCATATTCCAAAGCTTCTCAACTATGTTTAATAACTTCAACAACAAATTCTTTATTGTTTTTTAACTTATCAGAAGCATGTTCAAAATATTCACCTTTTTTCTTTACAAGTTCTAAAATAAATTCTTTATTATCTTTTAAGTTATCAGGAAAGTCATAAAAATTAGCAACATTAACTACTTTTAAAACAAATTCTTTGTCGTTTTTTAACTTATCAGAAATATATCTATAAGCAAAACCATTTTGTCTGAATCCTTCTAAAGCAACTTCTTCGTCATTTCTCAGTTTTTCTGAAGCATATTCAAACATAAAATAAAGTTTTTTCATTCCTTCTAAAACAAATTCTTTGTCGTTTTTTAAACTAGTGGAAATATATTTAGCAACTCTTATATTTTGCTTAAGTGCTTTTACAACAAATTTTTTATCATTTTTTATTTCATCTGAAGCATAATTTAATGCATAATCTATTTGTTTAACAGCTTCTCAAACTACTTCTTTATCATTTTTCAGATCATCAGCAACATATTTAAGATTTAAACCATTTTGTTGAACAATTTTTAAAACGAATTCTTTATTGTTTTTTAGTTCATCTGAACAATAATCAAAAATTCATCTATCTTTTTTTATAACTTTCAACATAAAGTTTTTATCATTTTTTAGTTTATTTGAAGCATAAAATATAAATAAGTTATTTTTAGTTATCTGAAATAAATTATTTATGAAATTTTTATTTTCTTTTGCTTGGTCTGATAAAAATGAAAAATATAATCCTTTTTCACTATATCCAATTTTTTTATTAGTTAATACATTAAAAACGAATTCTTCATCAGTTAAAGTTTGTTCATTTTCTAATTTTATACCTAACTCTTTTAATCTTTCTTTTTCTTTTTTAAAATCTATATTTTCCATATTATTCTCCTTTAATAATAGTAAAAAACCCTATTAATTTGTTTAATAAGGTTTTTATATAATTTAATTTGGTTGTATTATAAAATTTGAATGAAAAATTAGCAAATTTTAATTTGCTAAGATATATATATATATATATATATATATATATGAGTTATTTTAAGAGATAGTCCTTTTTCATTTTTCATTTTTCTCCTTAATACTTTTTAATTATATCATTTTTTGGTTCTAAAAATAGAAAAACCCTGCAAATTATTAATCAAAATGTCCCGGGGTATTTACTAATCAAAATGTCCTCTTT
>NZ_JBTGVD010000040.1:0-2108 GCF_054343395.1 Mycoplasma sp. CB776 | reverse complement strand
GATAATATTTTTGATAGTGTACAAACTGCAATTAATAACTTACCAAATGATGCAGAGAAAAAACCTTTCATAACTGAATTAGGTACAAAAGGTACCTTAAAAGAAACAAATAATACAGTAGGTAAATTAAAAGGTATTAAACAAAGAGCAGAAACTGCACTTAGTCAATATAATCAAGAAAAAGAATTTGCACTAAGAGAATTAGCAAAACTTAAAGATGGTAATAGTCTAAAAACAACTGAAAGCAAAATAATTAATGGTGAAAATTCATCGACAGGTCAAATTAGAGAAGCTAAAGGTCGTATAACAGATGCATTAATTAGATTAAGAGATGAAGCTAAAACTTATATTAGTGATAAATTTGGTAATGAAACACCAAACTTGAAAACTGAGCTATCTAATCAATTAAATTCACCAAATATAACTGAACAAAATATTGAAGATATTAAACAAAGAGCTGATGAAGCATTTAATAAAGTTACAGAACTTAACTTAATTAAAGAAAAATTAACACAAACAGCTCATATAGAAGCAATTAATACTGCTAAAGCTAATGCTAGAACAGTGCAAGATATTCAAAATGCTATTGATGAAGCAAATAGAAAGTTAACTGAAGAAGAAAATGCAAAAAGACAAGATTATATTAATCAAGCAAATCCATTTGTAGATAAATTTACTAATGCTTCATTTACAAATTGAGATCAACAATACGGTAAAATTTGAAGAAAAGAACTTGATAATCCAAATACACCTATTGCTAGAATTAAGCAAATTAAGGATTTAGCAGAAGGTATGTATAATAAACTCAAAACAGAAGCATTACAAGCTAACCGTGAAATTCCAGATTCTGCTTCTACTAAAACTACTAACTTGAATAAAATTAATGATCCAACTTCAAGTATGTTAGATATAGAAAATGCTAAAAATCAAGCAGTCGATTTACGTGATAAAGAAAGAGAAAGATTAGAATCTCAAAAATCAAATGCTAGAGCAATGATTATTAAGCTTGAAGGTGATGCTTACAATAAAGAGAAATTAACTAAAGAACTTGATGAAGCAACAACTCAAGAACAATACGATCAAATAGAAGAAAGAGCAAGACAAATTATTGCATACAAAAAAGTTCAAGTTCAAGGAAAAGTTACAGGTAATCCAAAAATCACAAGACAAGATGAAAGAGACAGATTAGGACAAAGAATTAAAGATGCTCAAACAATTGAAAACTTGAATACTATTGAACATGAAGTAGACAACTATTCATATGTTGGTGACCCAATTAGAGATGCAAAAGAAGAAGCAATTCAAAGAATGAAACAAAAAGGAGAATCTACTGTTGCTGGAGCGCCTTCTTCTTCTTCTTCTATATATATACTAACACAAGAACAAATAGAAACATTTAGTGCAAGAGTTAGAAATGCAACTTCAGTTGATGAAGTAAATAGAATCGAAAAAGAATACATTCAAACAACATTCTTTGATACAAGAAGAATTGTTACATTAAAACAACAAATTGGTAACTATGTAACACCAAAAGTTTCAAATGATAGTAATAAATTCACAAATTGATACAATTACTTTAAAAATACATTGGAAAATGAAACATCAATCAAACAACTAGGAAGAAACTTTGTTCAATATGTAAATACTAATGCTATTGGTGGTTCAACATCAGAAAATCATCGTCAAGACTTATTAAGAGAATGACATAAATGAGCACAAGAACCAGGTGTTGAATGAGCAAAAGGATTAGTCTTAAATTCTAATTTAGATTGAAATAAAAAATATGAATTAATTGATAAATTAGTATTAATTTATTCATTATTTGATTTAACTGATTGATTACAAGTTGCACATAATGCAGATAATAATATTCCAAATTCAATTCCACAAAACAGTACTATTAGATTCTATGACGGACATAATTGAACTGAAATTAATTAATAAACAAATTAAATACAGGAAAATTCCTGTATTTTCTTTTTTAGAATATAATTTCCTGTGTTTCCCAGTTAACAAAGAAAAAATAATAAAATTTAAATTGTATATATTTATATATAAATATATCCTTAAATGAAATATAAAGTGCACCAGTGTTTTTATAACCTATT
>NZ_JBTGVD010000039.1:0-2418 GCF_054343395.1 Mycoplasma sp. CB776 | reverse complement strand
TAAAATACAAATAGGTTATAAAAACACTGGTGCACTTTATATTTCATTTAAGGAACTGACAATTATGTCGGTTATTTTTTTAATTTTAATCAAAAAATGCAAATTATATATATAATTTTTATATGAAAATAAAAAAATTAATTATACCAGCTGCTGGGTGAGGAACTAGATTTTTACCTTTTACTAAAACAGTTCATAAAGAGTTATTGCCAGTTTTAAATAGACCAACTATTGATTATTTAGTAGAAGAAGCTATTGAATCTGGAATAGAAGAAATTTGATTTATCATTTCTGCAAGAAAAGAATGGATGATGGATTATTTTAGAGTTAATTATGATTTAGAAGAAGAATTAGCAGAAAAAAATAAAACTGATTTATTAAATGATTTACAAAGAACCAATTTTATTAAAAAACCTAATATTAAAATTAAGCAAATACATCAAGATGAACAACTGGGACTAGGTCATGCTATTTGAGTTGCTGCCAAAAAAATTAAGAATGAACCATTTGCTGTTATTTTGGGTGACGATTTAATTTATAGTAGTAAAAAACCAGCAATTAAGCAACTTATGGAACAATATGAAAAATATAAATGTTCTATTTTAGGAGTATCTGCTGTTGAATGAAGTGAAGTACATAAATATGGTATTGTGGTACCTAAACATATTAACCAAGGACATGGAAAAGTTTTTGAAATAATGGATGCAATAGAAAAACCTAAGCGTTCAGAAGCACCAAGTAACAAGGCAATTATTGGAAGATATATTTTTACACCAGAAATTATGCCAATATTAAAAAACTTGGAACCTGGTTTTGGTGGTGAAATTCAACTGGTGGATGCTTTTCCTAAATTAATGGAAACTCAAAAAATTTATGCTTGTGAACTTGATGGAATTAGATATGATTTAGGTTCAGTAGAAGGTTTTGTTAAAGCTAATATTGATTATGCTTTAAGAGAAGATAGTTTAAAAGATAGCATAAAATCCTTTATAAAAGAAAAAGAAGAGATAAAATAATATGAAAACTTTTTTATTAATCGGTGGTGCAGGTTACATTGGTTCAGTATTTGCTTATCATCTTTTAGACAACAATCACAAAGTTATAATTATTGATAATTTAAGTTCTGGAAATAAAGAATTTTTAGATAAAAATATGATTTTTTATAATATCGATCATAACAATATTAATGAAATGGAAAAAGTTTTTGTCAATCATCAAATTGATACAGTGGTTATGTTTTCTGCTTTTATAAAAGTTGGAGAATCAGTTACTAAACCACTTGATTATTACAAAAATAATATAAATGGTATTATTAATGTTTTAACTTTAATGAATAAATTTTCTATAAACAAATTGCTATTTTCATCCACTGCTGCTGTTTATGGAAAGGGAAAAGGTTTATCTTTCAAGGAAAATAATGCAAAGAAACCTATAAATCCCTATGGTAATTCTAAACTTTTTTGTGAACAAATTATTAAAGACTATTCTAAAACCAATGAAAAATTTAAATATGGAATTTTAAGATATTTTAATGTTGCTGGAGCAGATCCACAAATGAGAACAGGTCTTTTTTCTAAAACTAGCAAATATTCTTTATTAATACCTGTTATTGCAAATAAAGTTTTAAAAGAAGAAGAATTTGAAATTTTTGGTAATGATTACAATACACCTGATGGCACATGTATAAGAGATTATATTCATGTAAAAGATTTAGCAGAAGCACACTTATTATTAGATAAATATTTAGATAAACATAAAAGTGAAACTTTTAATGTAGGAAGTAATAAAGGTTATTCTAATAAAGAAGTTGTGGATATGTTTTCTAAAATTTTAAATCAAAAAATTAATTTTAAATTCGCACCAAGAAGAGATGGTGACCCTGATTTTCTTGTTTCAGATTCAAATAAAATTCAGCAAAAATTAATATTTAAACTAAAATATAATTTAGAAGATATGATTACTCATGAAATTCAATGAAGAAAAAATAAAAAAAATAAAAAATAAGAGAAATTATGAAAATAGCAATATTTGTTTGTTATTTCTGACCTTTTATAGGTGGTACAGAAAAAGCTGTTGAAAATTTAGCATTAGCCCTACATAGTAAAGGACATAATGTAAAAGTTTTTACTCCAAAAGTTGATTTTTTAAAAGTTGATTATTCTAAATTTCCTTTTGAAGTAGTAGAAACTAAAAAAATATTTTTTCCTTCCAAAAATGTTGTTTTTAGTAAATTAAAAGTTTATGATGAAATTATAGAAGAAATAAAAAAATTTAATCCTGATATAATTAATTGTCATGGTTCCTGCACTTCATTTTCTTTATCTAGTAAATTGGCTCAAATTATAGATAAACCTTTAACAACCACTATGCACACAAAAAATAGATTAGTTTATAATGAAATGTTTAAAAGTAAATTAT
>NZ_JBTGVD010000038.1:0-2908 GCF_054343395.1 Mycoplasma sp. CB776 | reverse complement strand
ATCTCTTACTAAAAAGTAAGCAAGAGAAATTTACACAAAATATCTTACACTACCAAATAACCTAAAAATTTTTAGGTTATTTTTTGTTATATTAATTAAAAACTAGTTTGATTTACCGTTTTTACGTAAAGTTCTTGCTGTTTTTGCACTTACTTTAATTGTAACAACTTGCCCTTTTTCATTAAGTATTTTCATTTTTTGCAAGTTTAATCTAAAAGTTCTTTTAGTAGCATTTAAAGCGTGAGATCTTTTATTTCCCACCATAGGACCTTTTCCTGTTATTGCATCTTTTCTTGCCATATTTATTCTCCTTTTCTAATTATTTTAAAGCACTTTTTGCTTGTTTAATGATAGTTTCAAAAACTTCATGATGATGAATCGCAAGTTCTGAAAGCATTTTTCTATTAACTTCAATATTAGCTTTTTTAAGTCCGTTAATTAATTGAGAATATGTAATTCCAAGAGGTCTAGAAGCAGCATTAATTCTTGCTATTCATAATTTTCTAAAATCTCTTTTTACTTGTTTTCTATCTCTAAAAGCATAAGTTCAAGATTTAACAACTGCTTGTTTTGCAACTTTAAATCCTATTGATTTATGTCCTCAATATCCTTTAGCTAATTTTAATCATTTTTTTCTTCTTTGTCTTGTAACAGTTCCACCTTTAACTCTCATTGTTGTTACCTCTTTCTATGTTATTAAAATAAACCTTTTATTCTTTTTAAATCTGATGCAGAAACTAATGTAGCTTTTCTTGCGTGTCTTTTTTGTTTAGTTGTTTTGTTTTGAGCTAAATGAGATCTATAAGCTTGTCCTCTTTTAACTTTTCCACTTCCTGTAACTTTTAATCTCTTTTTTAAAGAGGATTTAGTTTTCATTTTTGGCATTTTCGGTTTTACCTTTCTCTTCTTGTTTTAATTCTTTTTCTTTTTTAGAACTTGTCAAATGTGGTAATTTCTTTTTATCCCTTTCAACATACATATCTAAAAATCTTTCATTTTGCTGTGCATCTTTTGTAATTTTAGCTATGTCAGAAATGTATTCATAAAATTTATCTAAAACAACTTTACCAAGTTCAGGTCTAGAAGCCTCTCTACCTCTAAATTTTAAAGAAATTTTTACTCTATCTCCATCTAAAAGAAATTCTCTAGCTTTTCTTGCTTTGGTCTCTATATCTTTAATGTTTATTCCTGGAGTTAGTCTAATTTCTCTATTATTAACAAAAGTTTGTTTTTCTTTTACTTCCTTTTGTTTTTTCTTTCTTTCATATTTAAATTTTCCATAATCCATTATTCTTCCTATTGGCTTAGGTTTGTCACCTGAATTATCAATAGAAATAATAACTAAGTCCATTTTTTGTTCTTTCGCCATTTCGATAGCTTCATTTTTAGAAAGAACACCAACTTGACTGTTGTCTGAATTTATTACGAAAATTTTTGAAAAGGGAATATTTTCATTAACAAAATGTTCTTGTTGTGGCTTTTTTTTATTCCCAAAATTGTTATTTAATTTACTAATAACTCTTTCTCCTTACGAATTTAAATAAAATAAAGTGGTAATACACCACTTTCTCTCAATTAGATACAATTTAATAATAAAATAGTTTATAAACAAAATTGTAGCATACCCATGGAATAACCATTAGGTGAGAGATTAATCTACTTTCTGCAATTTTTATCTATTGCTATTAAATTATATATTTTTTTGCAAAAAAAGCAAATAAAAAAAGCAAATAATTGCTTTTGGTCAAAATTTGAAATGGTGGGAACGAATGGAATCGAACCATCGACCTCACGATTATCAGTCGTGTGCTCTAACCGTCTGAGCTACGCTCCCATTAATAAATTTATATGCAAATTGCATACAAATTATATCACAAAATGTGTGTTTTATATTAACGTTTAGAAAATTGTCTTGCTCTACGTGCTTTTCTAAGTCCGTATTTTTTACGTTCTTTAGATCTTGCATCTCTTGTTAACATACCTGTTTCTCTTAAATTAGGTTTATAATCTTTTGAAGATTCTAATAAAGCTCTTGCTATTCCTAATCTAATTGCTCCAGCTTGCCCAGATAAACCACCACCAGAAGCATTAACGATAATGTCTCATGTTCCTTCTGTTTCTGTAATAGTTAAAGGTTGTAAAGCATCTTTAATTAAAAGATCTGACATTAAATAGTCTTTAGCTTCTCTTTTATTAATTGTAAATTTTCCTTTTCCTGGTTTTAAGATAACTCTTGCAGTAGAAGATTTTCTTCTTCCTAAACCACGATAGAATGTTCCAGTTAACATTTTTTGATTTTTCATTTCTTTAGCCATTATTTAACCTCTAATTTCATTGGTTTTTGTGCTTCATGTTTATGTTCAGGTCCAGCATATACAAATAAATTTACTCTTTGTCTATTTCCTAATTTTGTGTGTGGTAACATTCCTCTAATTGCTTTTTCAACAATAGCTGCTGGTTTTTTTGCTCTTAAATCTTTTGCTTTAATTGATTTTAATCCACCTGGATAACCTGAGTGTGAATAATAAATTTTATTTTCATCTTTGTTTGCAGTTAAAATTACTTTTTCTGCATTTATAACAATAATGTTATCTCCCATATCAACATTTGGAGTAAATGTAGGTTTATTTTTTCCTCTTAAATAAGTAGCAGCTAAAGTTGCTAAACGCCCTAAAACTTGTCCTTCTGCATCAATAACATATCATTTTTTGTCTGTTTCAAGATGCTTAACAATAGTTGTTTGTCTCATTGTTCCTTCCTTGATAATTTAATAATTTATTTAATAATGTAACAGGTATTTAATAAATATTGCTTTTAAATTATAATACTTTTTTTTATAAAACCAAATCTTTTTGCAAATTATTAATCAAAATGTCCCGGGGTATTTACTAATCAAAATGTCCTCTTT
>NZ_JBTGVD010000037.1:0-3037 GCF_054343395.1 Mycoplasma sp. CB776 | reverse complement strand
TGAAATTGATTTGTGTGTTTATTATGGTTATTGCATCTAGTTTTGAAAGATCTAAATTTCATAATGATTTTGTGTGAAAATCATACAAGATTAATTATAACACTTTTTACAAAAATTCCAAATATTTTATATGATTATTTTTTGATAATTGAATTAGAATCACTAAAAATGTTGATTACAATTAAGTTGCTTTATTATTCTACAATATTTTCAAAATTTTTCAAGTAAATTTTTATTTTTTTTCTTAATTTAAATATTTAAATAACATTATTAAAAAATATATTAGAAATTTTAATAATTAAAATCACCAAAAACTATTCTATGTATTAATTAAAAAATTTTTAAATTTATTAGTTGATGTAGAAATGTCTTCAATTAAGTATTTTTTTATTAAATATTATTTTGCTTCAAAGAAACATTTTTCTATTCAATTAAAAAAACCTTTCCATTGAGAAAGGTTACATTGAAGGTTTGAGTACTTAATATTACGCTTAATCTGACGATAAACTCTCCATATGATTATCCGTAAATTTTTAAATTTACTAGTAATTTAACGATTACTAATATTAGTATAACACTATTCTGCTTTTTTTGGAAAAATTTTTATTTTTATATTTTCTTACTAAATTTAACCTTAAATGAAAAAATACAATAATAAGAATTAGGTTATTCATTTATTTAATAATTTTAATTCTTGTTCATTGAGTAAAATTCTAGTAGGTTCATATTTTTTTAATTTGTTTTTTAGATCATTAAGTAAATCATCTGATATATTTGATCTAATTTCAGTTTTCATTCTATCATCATATTTAACTGTAGAAGTAATAAAAATTTTATCTAAATCTATAAGTGTTTAAACAACAAAAGGATTTCTATTTTTTTCCACTCGCTCTTCATGATAATTTTTTATTATTTTCAAGTTAATAATTTCTGCTTTTGATGTTTGACATTTCACAAATTCGTAATTCATTCCTTCTTTTTTAATGCAAATATACATATGAGTTTTTCTTGCTAAATATGAAATTTTACTAGGAAAAGGAATTCTTAATTTAATAACATCCTTAACTTTAATCAACTAGCAACCCTCCATCTTCTTTATCTATTTCTATATATACTGGATTATATAATTCATCACTGTCCGCCAGTTCTTTAAGAATTTCTTTTTGTTTTTCTGTAAGGTTTTGAAAGTCTTGCTTTGAAAAAACAAAATATTTTTCTTTAATGTTAATTACTTCTGAGTTTTTAACTATTTCTAATGGATACATACGATCTATTTTTTTCATTCACTTTTCATCTTCTTGATTAAAATCACTTTCATTTAAAATTATATTTTTTTCTTTATTCAATATTCTATTTTCTTGAACTTTTCATAAATTGAGCTTATGAGTAATATCTGATAAAGTTTTTTCTGTTGATGTTTTCACGATAAAAGAACATTTTAATGCTCTATCATTATTTATTTTATTTTTATTATTTAAATATTCTTTTTCTGCTTCTTTGTTAAAAAGAAGTCTGCTTTTTTTATAATCTCCATAGACATTACTAAATACAGGACCTTTTTGATATCCCTTTAAGGAAGAAAAATCTGCTTTTTCTTGTGCTAATTTACTAAAAATTTCATAAAATAATAAAAATTTTTGTAATTTAAGTGAATTTTTATAAGAATTAATATCATTTTCTTTTAGTCATCCACATAACATTAATTTTCTTTTATTGCTAAAAATTTTGTCCATTTTTCTCCTTTACATAACTTAATTAGATTACATATATGTTTAAAAATTAATTTATTCATTTGTTTAATAATTTTAATTCTTGTTCATTAAGATTAATTATGTTTACTTGAGAAACTTTTAATTGATTTTTTAATTCAATAAATAAATCATTTGATATATTTGATCTAATTTCGGTTTTCATTCTATCATCATATTTAACTGTAGAAGTAATAAAAATTTTATCTAAATCTATAAGTGTTTCTTTTGAAAATGGATTTCTATTTATATTAGAATCTTCAATAGTATAATTTTGTATTAATTTTTTCTTAATAATTATTCATTTGAAAGTTTGACATTTTAAAAATTGATATTTTTCTTCTTGTTTATCTAAACAAATATACATATGTGATACCTTTGCTAAAAAACTATGTTTTGTTGGGAAAGGTATTTTCATTTTTATTACATCTTTAATGTTAATCAAATATAAGACCTCCATCTTCTTCATCTATTTCTACATATACTGGATTATATAATTCGTCGCTATTTGCTACTTCTTCAAGAATTTCTTTTTGCTTTTCTGTGAGATTATGAAAATCTTGCTTTGAAAAAACAAAGTATTTTTCTTTTATATTTAATACTTCTGAATTTTTAATTTGTTCTATTGGAAAAATTCCACTAATTGTTTTAATTAATTTTTGATCTTCATAGTTAAAATCTTTTTCTTCTAAAATAATATTTTTCTCTTTTTTATTTATTAATTCTTCTTTAGTTTTTCATAAATTTAATTCATGTGTAAGTTCTGATAACTCTTGTTCTGTTGATGTTTTAACTATGAAAGAACATTTTAATGCTCTATCATCATTTATTTTATCTTGGTTGTTTTTATATGTTTTCTCTACTATTTTGTTGAAAGTGCTTCTTTCGTTTTTATAATCACCATAGACATTGCTAAACACAGGTCCTTTTTTGTACCCTTTTAAATAAGAAAAGTCAACTTCTTCGTTTTCTATTTTAGAAAGTAATTCATAAAATAGTAAGAATTTTTGAACTCTTAGTGGATTATTATATGAGTTAATATCATTCTCTTTTAATCAACCACATAAAGTTAACTTTCTTTTGTTGCTATAAATTTTGTTCATTTTTTTCCTTTCACCTAATTTGATTATAACACAGTTTTTAAACTCAATTACAATAAATTTTTTTAAAAATTCCTTTATTAATTTATTAATAAAAATTTTGATTATTTTTTGAGATCAGTAAATAAATTATCAAAAATATTGAAATTCTTTTGATTTTGTTTTTTTTGAGTTTATTAGTTAATAGTA
>NZ_JBTGVD010000036.1:0-5135 GCF_054343395.1 Mycoplasma sp. CB776 | reverse complement strand
TTAATTGTTTCAGCTTTAATTCTATCTATATCTTCTTTTTGTTGTTTTTCTCTTTTAGCACTTCCTTTAAATTCTATTATCCGTTTTTTTAAAGGTTCTAAATCACTCATATTACCAATATTATTTAAAGCATCATTAAATTCTTTTTGTTTTTCTGAATTTAAAATTTCTTTAATTAAAGAATCAACTTCAACAACTTTATTAAATGCTTCATCTGCTCTTTGTTTGATGTTTTCCATATTTTCTTCACTTAAATTAGTTGAATTTAATTCATTCACAAAAGCATTTTTAAGAGCAGTTGCTTTATTACCAAATTTAGTAGTAATATAATTTTTTGCTGCTGTATTTAATCTTTCTAATTCATCGGATATTCGATCTTTAGATTGTCTAATTTTTTGATTTTCTGCTTCGATTTTATCTCTAAACTCATAAATTTTGGTTACTGTTCTTTCAGTTTCTCTATTTGCATCTAGACTAGAATTTCGTTTTCAATCTTGTCATTCTGAAGTTATTTGAGTTTTAAAAGCACTATCTGCAAGAGCATTTATTTGATCTTCTACAACTAAACTAACATCAGCAAATTTTCGATCAGCTTCAAGTGCAGTACTATCAAGAAGATTTTGATTGCTTCCTGCATTTGTTAATCTATCACTTCAAGTTGTATATGTTTGTCCATCTTGTTTTAAACCTCTTAAAGTTTTAACTGCATTTGTAGCATTAACTGTGGAAATTCTTATTATTTCAGACATTTGTGCTTGAATAGAATCAACTACAGATTTGTCTAATGCTTCATTAATTTTAGTAATAAAGTCTTCTTGTTTCCCACCTTGATTTGCTGTTTTTAAATTATTTGCATAACTTAATGCTGATGCTTTAGCACTCGCTAATTCTTCTGCTCTTCTGTTTTCATCTCTTGCATTACCTACAATAGTATTAATTGAACTAATATCAGAACTTTCATTAGTTAAAGTAGAATCGATTTGATTTTTATATTCTGTTTTTTGTGCTTCACTTAAATCACTTAATCCTTCAATAGTGGTTTTAGCTGTAGCTTGTTTTTCTTTAAATTTATTAGTTGCTTCAGTTACTGTTGTTTCATACTGTTCTTGTGTTCTACCATCAGCAGATTGTCCATTAAAGGTTCCTGCCTTGTATTGGACTTAGATATAAAAAAAAGAAAGGAGAAAAAATCAATTTTAGATATTTATAACAACATTGATATACGAGATATCCATAAATACTTTGTGAAAATTGTAAAATGTTATAAAACTAAAATCAAAATAAATTATAAATAAAAATTAGTAGAATATTTTAGAAAAACAAGATTAAATTGCGATATTCTTTTAAAGAAAAGATGAAGATTTTTATAGTCATATTTAAGGTACTATTTTTTAAATTATTTTAAATTAAAAATAACTAAAATTATCGTAAATATAGAGTAAAATTTTAGGAAAAATAAACCAAAAATCCCAATTTTTTCCGTATTTTCGTAACAAAATAAATTCTGTGGTAATATTAAAATGTGACTAACACTTTAGTCACATAAGGAGGTGAAAAATGTATTTAAAATAAAGGTTCAAAAGTGGAGCGAATTTTAATTTTAATAATTATAATTCTAATATTAATTAAATTTTAAAATAATTAATACATTTTCCACTAACCTTAAATAAAAACTCCATTTTAAGGGAATGGAGTTTTTTTCATTAATTAAGTTGAACTTAATTAATTAGGATTGTGAAAATGTATTTATACTATTATTATAGCACTTTTTGGCAATGTATTCAATTTTTTTGTAGAAATTTTTTTTGAATAAAAAATATTATCTTGTAAAGTAATGTTTTATTATTTAAAAATATTTTATTAAACAATGTAATATAATATTAATATGTATAAAAGAAAAGGATAAAAATGAAATTAGATAAATATCTTGGAGAAACAACTGAATATGAAAAAAAAGAAAAAATAGAAAAAAAGGATTTCTATAGTTGATTAAAAACAGTAAGTGCTTTTGCTAATACAAACGGTGGAAAAATCTTTTTTGGTATAGAAGATAAAAGTGATAAATTAGTGGGATTAACAGATATTTACAAAGACTCTGATTATATTAGTAGCGTCATAAAAGATGTTATGGAACCACTTCCATCTTTTGATTTAAAGATTTATGAAGAACAAGACAAAAAATTTATAGTTTTAGATGTAAAAAAAGGTCAGCAAACTCCTTATTATCTAAATAAAGGCGGTAGTTACCTTGCTTATAGAAGAATAGGAAATCAAAGTGTAGTCATAAAGGGAAACGATTTAAAAACTTTAATTCTTCAAGGTTCTAATGAAACTTGAGATAGTTTTAAAACCAATATCAGCTATGATGTTTCTTCCTTTAGTTATTTAATTTCATTTTATTATCAAATTACAGAACATAAACTTACATTAAAAGACTTTAAATCCTTTGGATTAGTTTCAAATGATAATTATTTAAATAATAGTGGAGCACTATTAGCAGATGGTCAAATAGTAAGACATTCAAGAATTTTTGCAACCAGATGAAATGGATTAACAAAAACACATTCACTTGCAGAAGCTTTAGACGATGAAGAATTTAGTGGTAATTTATTATATTTATTAGATTCTGGAATTAAATTCATTTCCAGAAATTCCAAAAATATGTGAAAAAAGATAGATTTTGGTCGTAAAAATTATCCTGATTATCCTATGAAAGTAATCCAAGAAGTTTTGGTTAATGCTTTAATTCATAGAGATTATTCAATTAAAGGAACTGAAGTAACTATAAACATTTTTGATGATAGAATGGAAATTTCTTCACCTGGTGGAATGTATAATGGTAAATTAATACAAGAAGAAAATATTGAAGAAATCAATTCTGAAAGAAGAAATCCAATTATTGCCGATCTTTTTAGTAGATTAAATTTAATGGAAAGACGTGGTAGTGGTTTACTCAAAATATTTGATTATTACCAAAAAGAAGAAAATTATAGTCAAAAGTTAAAACCGGAATTTAAATCAGATAATAGAAGATTTACTGTGATTTTAAAAAATTTAAATTATAAACAAAATATTGAAGGTTTTGAAATAGAAGAATATAAGGAAAATACAAAAAATCTAAATTTTAAAATTGATTATAAACAAAAAAACAAAAACTTAATAAAACCGGAGATAAATATAGAAACCGGAGATAAATTTGACAAAACACCGGAGATAAATATAGAAACCGGAGATAAATTTGACAAAACACCGGAGATAAATATAGAAACCGGAGATAAAATAATAAAAATTAATAAAAAAGAGAAACAGTATCAATTAATTATTAATTATGCTAAAAACAAAGATTTTTTTAAAACTAATGAAATAGAAAAATTATTAAAAGTGAAATATTCAAGAGCAAATGAAATAATAACTAAAATGATTGAAGAAAAGTTGCTAATAAAAGAAGGTTCTAATAAAAATAGAATTTATAAATTAAATAAGTAGTAGGGAAAGTAGTTCAGGAAAGTGTTGGAAGTGTAAGTGTAAGATATTTTTAAAATTCTCTTACCTGCTTTTTTAGTTTTCCAGTTAAAAATAAAAATAACTGATTGTCCCTTATTTTTGAGAAATTTTAATATTTTTTATAAAAATAGTGAATTTTAATGATAGAATATAATTAAGTGATTTGGACCCGAACCCTCCACCCATACCAGGCACTATAAAAACAATAGGTAACTGCTATTTTTAGCCGAAAACACTCTTCTGGTCGGGGAAATGTGTGTTTTTTTTATTTTATTAATTAGCATTTATACAAGTTGCATACATTCTAATTCTTTTTCAAGATTTTTTTAATTTAATTCTGGAAATGTAAGACATTTTGTGTAAATTTCTCTTACTTAATTTTTTGTTTCCCAGTTAAAAACCAAAACTAACCAATTGTTCCTTGTTTTAGGGATTTTTGTTTTTTATTTAAGTTTTTTTACTTGCTATTTTTTAAAAGTTATTTAAATTATGATATACATTTTTTGCAATTTTATAATAAAATCTCCAATAATTAAATATTGGAGATCTTTTTTAGTTATGAATAAATTATAATTTAGATAAGTTTTTCATGCATTCTTGCATTCTTTTTCAGGAACCTTTTTCATTTCTTTCCATAATTTCAGGTAAATTATTAATTCCTTCTTCTTTCAATTTGATTATATAATCATTAATAATTTTTGTTCTTTCTTCTTTACTCATTTTTCACCTCTTTATTTATAATTATATAGTTTTTAGATTAATATCAAAGTATTTTGTATTATTCATTCTTTTATTTCTTTTTTTACTTTTTCAATTCTATCTTTAGAATTTAAGTTTATATCTTTTTGCTTTATAAAGTTAAAGCAATTTTTATAAATCTCATTTTTTTGATTATCTTCTTTAAATTCTGCATCATCAATATTAGCTATTAAATCTTCATAACTTCGATTTGATAATCTTGTTACAAAGCAAAAAATATCCTTTTCTTGCTGTTTTTTATAAAATTCTGCTATTTCAGTATCTTCATTGCTTCATTTAAAATAATAACCAAAAACTATTAATAAGTTTATTAAAAAAGCAAAACTAAATCTTTTATTTCCATTTCTTAATTTATGTTTTTCAAGTACAGATATAAAAGAAATAGAAAAGAAATCAAATATATCATCAACTTCATAAGAAAGTAATCAAATTTTTCTTTCAAAAATGTCATAAAAATTATCATTTATATTAACATAATTATAATCATCATCGCTTTCTAATGGAAATTTAGTTCTGACAGTTTCAAATGATCTTTCTATTGTTAATTTTAGTAATTCTAAAATTTCATTTAGACTTTTTTCTTCTTGAAAATCTAATACAATATTTTCAAAAATTATTTCTTCTTTATTTTCTTTTAAATAATATTTTGCATCTTCATAAAGCAACAAATTATTTTTAAATTTTAATAAAAATTCACTAAATTTTTTACCTTCTTTTTCTGTTGTAAATACTAATTTTTTCTTCACTATTTTCCTCCTTTTATTTTTTTCTATATAATAATCATAACACAAAAACAATGTCATTTTTACTAAAATAACCCGTCTTTCCCAGTTGACGGGATTTTTTTCTTTTTTTTCATATATTTAATACTA
>NZ_JBTGVD010000035.1:0-5653 GCF_054343395.1 Mycoplasma sp. CB776 | reverse complement strand
TTTACCCTACCAACTAGCTAATGTTCCGCACCCCCATTTCTAAGTGAAGCTTTGAGGCTTCTTTTAAATTTTCTTCATGCGAAGAAAACCCCTATTCGGTATTAGCTACTGTTTCCAGTAGTTATCCCAATCTTAAAGGTAGGTTAGGTACGTGTTACTCACCCATTCGCTACTAAGTCAGTGCAAGCACTGCTTCGTTCAACATGCATGTATTAGGCACACAGCCAGCGTTCATCCTGAGCCAGGATCAAACTCTTGAAATTGATTTGTGTGTTTATTATGGTTATTGCATCTAGTTTTGAAAGATCTAATTTTCATAATGATTTTGCGTGAAAATCATACAAGTTTAATTATAACACTTTTTTCAAAAAAACCAAATATTTTATGTTTTTTTTATTTTTTATAAAGTGTCGCAAAATTAAATTGCTTTATTATTCTACAATATTTTTGAAAAAATCAAAATATTTTTGTGAAATTTTTTTCTTTTTTATGTCTTTTATATTATATATATAGTAAATTGAAATTACTATTTTATTCATAATCTAAATCTATCGATTTGTATTTCTTCACCTTGCTCTCTTGCACCATCAAATCCTCCATTAAAAATTTTAAAAATTTGAGAAGATTCATATAAAGAAATAAAATCTATATAATCATTTGTTTGGTTAACCACTAAAGGATAATTGTATGCAAAATGTTCTTTTTGTTCATCATCATATTTAAATAATTCGGTTATTTGATCAAAATTACTATTAGCTATGAAAAGTGCTCCATTTCTTCTAGCAACTGTTTTTGGTAAAGCAAATAAAAAGTAATCTTTATTTTTTCAATTAAAATAACTAATACCTGAAAAAACATTTCCATCATAGTTTTGATCAATAACTATATCCTTACCTTTTGCCAAAGAATTTCCATCTGGAGAACTTCAAGTTAAACCACCATCTATACTTTTAGAAACATAAAATTTGTTTCTGTCTGTGCTTCATCCACCTGCGTTTCTTAAAAATCAATAAATTGCTCCATCATTAGCTTCTATTAGGGATGATTCTGATAAATTTGCTTTAAAACCGGTAGGTTTACTAATTTCATTTCAAGTTTGACCATTGTCATCACTATATAATAAAAACATGTCTGAAAGTGAATACATAGGTATAATTACTCTTCCATTTAAATTAGAATTTTGTTGATGGTGTAATTGAATTCCATTTCCTACTCCAGTTCCAACAAAAGGATGTTCGTTTCTCGAACTACTAAATTTTTCATCCATTCAAGTCAAGTTAGTTCATGTTTGACCGCCATCAAAACTTTCTAAAGATGCAACGTGGCTATTAAGAGCAAGAGCGTAAATTGCATATTCTGGTCTAACCGCTCCACTTTTGTATGGTTCATCAAGAACACTGTGGATTGTTTTTTTAGAATTTAAAATTTCTGGATTATCAAAATCAGTTTCTTGAACATTTTCATAAACCGAACCAGTGATGGTTCTTGTGTCACTGTGATAACTTAAATCCACATATGTGTTAGTTTCTTCTAAAACAGTTCTTTCTGTAAAGCTACTATTAAATCCAACTCCTGCTGGTAAAATGTATCTTCTGAATCAATTTTTTCTTCCATCTACTTCTTTCAAGACTGAAACTCTAGAATCAAATGAGTTAGGATCGTTGAGTTTAGTTCATAGTTTTAAATAAGCATTATTTCCAACGTAAAATCAAGGATTTCCCCTTTTTAAGTTGACAACAGATGTATCTTTTCCAGGGAAAACATCGAAAATTAACTGTAATTTATGTTTATAACTATTGCTAGTGGTATCTAAATATTTTATTTCGCTAATTATTCCATCTATTGCAATTCCACCATTGTTTCTTTTTGGAACTACAATTTTGACTACATCATAATTTTGACTTCAAGTTTTACCATTGTCTTTTGAAATTTTAACTACTTGAGAAATAGAGTTATTATAGTCCCTTTCACTTTCAATTCTTTTATCAGCAGAACTTACTAAATCACCATTTGCTAATTTTATAACACTTGGAATACGATAGGAGTGTGAGTGATCTTCATTGTGTTTAAATAATGTTTCACTAGAAAGTCTTTTTAATTTAAAGTGTTCATTTTCAATTACTTTTCCCTTAATATTGTGACTAATATACGGGTTTTTTAGCACTATTATGTTTTTTGAATTATTTTTATTGGCTATTTCAAATTTTTCATCAATGTCACTTGTATTTTTTAGTACTAAAGCCGTATTATTTAGTACAAAATAAAATATTCCATTATCTTCTGTATAAAAATTTGATTTATCACTTATTGATAATCTTAAAATTACTGCTTTATTATCAATTTTTATTCCGTAATTATCAATAAGTTTTTCATAATTGTTTTCTATCAAATTTACTAAAGCATTTTTTATAGATTTACTTTTTTGTTGGTCAAAATTGTTTGAAAACAAATCATTAAGAAGATTAGTAATTTTTTGATTATTTCAGTTATTTTTTAATTTTAAGTCCACAAAAACATAGTCTTTATATTGTGATTTTTCTCAAGCACTAGAATTTACTAAATCGGGTTCTAAAGTTTTAGATAAAGGAAATTCCACATTAAATTCCCTATTAACGCTATCAATATTTAAAGTTTGAAAAGAAGATTCTCCCTTATTTTTGATGGAAACATCTTCTAAAACATAATCTTCCCCTTTTTGGGAATTTTGTATTTTAAAAGATAAAGAATTATTATCTTCATCGTATTCTAAATCAGAGGCATATATTTCTTCGTTTTGTCCATTATTATTTTTAGTAAATTTTAATTTTATACTATCGTTAATTTTACTTAATTCAATTTTTCTTGTATCTAAAACTACTCCATTTAAAACATATGTAAGTTCACTATTTTCATTTTCAAAAGGATTTGCATTTAGTTTACTAGAAATTTTTAAATCAAATTTAGCATTGGATTTAAAATGAGTATCAGAATAAGTCTTGAATTTAAAAAGGATGTTTGAAGGATTATTAGAGTGCAAATTATAAATATTATTGTCAAAATTATTATTGATATTTTTAAATAACTCTTCTGGTTTTTTAACAAATTTTATATCTTCAAGATAATAAGTTTGTCCAGATGATAAATTATTTAAATTTACTTTTATAAAGGTTTTTCCTTGTATTTTGTTTAAAGTTCCTTTATAAATAATATAATTTCTTAAATTATTTTGCTTATAACTAAATTTAAGTTCTAATTGCTTATTATCATCTATCATTATTCCATCTTTTGAATCTAATTCAAAATTTAAAATTGCTGAATTTTCACTTAAATTTGATATTTTACTATTTTTAAAATTTATTTGTGTTAATGAAGGTTGAGATGTGATCGAAATTCCTTTTATATTGATAATTTCTTTATTTTCGTTTTCTTCAATAACAACTGACTGCACATCAAAATTTCTATTTTTAGTTAGGTTTTTCATATAAAAACTAAGTGTTTTAGTTTGCTCATTAATTGTAAAGCTATCTACAGTTTGTTCTATTTTATTGTTATCCAATAATTTTAATTTAAATTTTTTTGTGGATATTGTTTTAAATCCTGAAAAATTCATAGATAACATTAAAAGATTTTCATCTTTTTTTAAAATGGAAAAATTAAAAAATTTAACATTTTCTTTATTTTCATTTTGTGTAGAATTATCTTTTTTATCTACAACATCTTTTTTAGAATTTTCATTAGTATTAAAATGAAAATTATTTAAATTAGATAAGTCATTTTTATGATCTTTATTATCATTCTTACTTTGTTTAGAAGTTACAAAAAAATATGTAGAGAGCGAAGCAGATGTTAATGTAGTTCCTAAAAGAGCAAGAATTAATATTGTTTTTTTAGCACTCTTTTTCATATTAAAAATTTTAACACTTTTTATCTATTCGATTAAAAATTATCAAAAAATTACATTTTTTTTATATAAAAATCATTTTTTTGGTTAATTTTAAATATATTCATTATAATTAAAATATAAGTAATTATATTAAAATCACCAATCTTGCAATAAAAATATAAATTTTATATTTTTTAAGTTTATCAAAAATAATTTTTAATTATAGGAGTGTTTATGAAAATAAAAATTAAAAATATAATCAAATCTTCTTTTGTTTTATCACCAATAATTCCTCTTTCATTTTTCCTTTCTGCAGAGCAAAATACAGATAATCAAAAGAGTGATATTTACAATTTTAACCTAAATATTTTAGCTAAAAATATTCAATATAAAGATAGTTACACAGTAATAAAAAAGGATATCAATTTTGTAACTAGTGAAAGTAAAATTAATGATGAATTAAATTCTTTAATAGATTTTTTAAAAGCAAAAGAATTTAATATTTCCATTTCTTCTAAAATAGAAGAGAATAAGACCAATATTGTTATTTCAAACTCAAGTACAAAAAATGATTATATAGATTCTTTATTTAAAAATTATTCTGTTTCTTTTGAATTTCAAACTAATCATAATGATGAATACTTTATTGAAAGTAATGATGCAAATATTTTCTTTTTAACAGCACAAAACGATAGAGGAATATACTATGGTATTCAAAAAATTCAAGATATTATTGAAAATAGTGATAATTTAGCTATTCAAAATTTTAAATTAAATGATTTTTTTGACATTCCTAACAGGGCCATTTATGATGATTTAAATTTAAGTATGGAAACAATTAAAGAAAATATTCAAATTTCTAGCAAAAATGGTTTTAATATTTATTCTTTCTTTGATAAAAACAATCCTAAAAATAGCGAAAAATGAAGAGAATTATATTCTGAAAAGGAACTTCAGAATATAAAAGAACTTTCTAATTTTGCACAAAAACATAATATTGATTTTTTTCAATATGAAACTATAAATGGTGGCGATAATTATAGTTCTGATTTAGAAATTTTAAAAGGAAAACTTAAACAATTAATTAATATAGGAATTAAATCTTTTGGATTTGTTGCTTCTTCTGAAAATAATTTAACTACCGATCTTCAAGTAAAATCTTTAAATGATTTAACAAATTGACTTACAGAAATAAAAGAAAATTATGATTTAAACGACAACATTTACTACTTTTTAAACAATTCTAGTGATGAATCTATTCCTAATTATGTTTCTAATTTTAATGAAAAAATAAAAATTGTAATGACAGGAAAAGAAAATCACTACAATTTTAATAATGAATTTATTGATAGTTTTAATCGTGTAACTAGTAAAAAAGCTAATATTATGTTTAATACCATAAGTTCCTATAATAAAGGAACTATTAAATGAAATATTATTGATGTAATTACAGATATAAAATGTCACTTTTTATAAATATGTGTTAATTTAATGATATCACAAATTATCAATTGTATCAATTTAATTATTTAATTAAAATTAATATATAAATTTTAGGGATGTTTTTTAACCCCCCCGCCCCTTAATTGCAATTAAGGGGAGCGTTCTTTCTCAGGCCGAAGAACCAAAGGCCAGTAAGGTTAAAATTTATTATTAGAGAAAATGTTGGAGGGGATTAAATCATCTAATTTTTTTATAAATTCTTTTTGCGTTTCTATATATTCTTTAATTAATTTAATCCTAAATTTTTACTAAATTTCTATACTTAGTTAATTTTATTGTTTAATTCAT
>NZ_JBTGVD010000034.1:0-7494 GCF_054343395.1 Mycoplasma sp. CB776 | reverse complement strand
CATAAAATAATTTTTCTATTAAAAATCTTTTTTCGCTATTTAAATGAGCATAATGTTTGGTTGTAGTATAATTCATATTGGTCCTTAAATTAAAAAGTAGTGGTTATAAAACTTTTTTGGGCCACTTTTTTTATACAAAAAAAATCAAGTGTCCCATACTTTAAATTTTACTTTAAAGTGGTGCACTTGATCTTACAATTAAGCAAACTCAATTTAGTTGAGTTTTTATCTTTTTAAGAATAATATATCAATAAAATTATTACCTATATTATTATTTTCGTTGTTTTGAATAGTTCTATTAAAGGAATGAGATTTTAAAACAACTTTTAATTTAAGAAAATTATTTTCTCCAATAGTTTCTTTGCTTGCTGTTTCTACTTGAATATTATAAAAATCTTTTGAAATTGGAGAATTAAATGAATTTTTAACTAAATCAGTTATACTAGATAACAATTTACTTATTTTGGTATACTCTAAAATTTTATTTCATCTTTCTTCTTTACTGGAAATTTGATTAATTTCAGCAATTAAATTATCTAAATCAACAGATTCAGGATTTTTAAATCCATAATAACTATTAAATTCATCTCATTTTTCTGTTGAAAATTTTTCAATTTTTTCTTTAAAGTTTAAATAAAGACTTTGTGATGTATTATCAAAGTTGAATCCACCTACTAACATAGGACCATAAATTTTCTTATATTTAGATTCTGGGTTATTTTCGTTTAAATTATCAAATCAAAAACCTATTTTATATTCCATAAAGCCTTGCATTGCATATGCAGAAGTTATATGTGGATCATATAAATTTTTTTGATCTCTAAATTTGATGAAAAATATTTTTAGTTTTGAACTATCATAACTTTTTAACGATTCATCAATATTTAAAAAATCATTTAATTTTTCATCTTTTATTTCAACTCAAGTAGTTGGATTTCCAAATGAATAATGTAAATCGTTAGTTTCTACTTCAGTAAATGTTTTGTCAAAATCTAAAGTAGATTTAGTTAAACCTTTATTTGATATTGAAATTAATTTTTCAAAATAACTATTACTTTGATTAAAATGTTCAAAGAAATTAACATTATATAAATTGTTAATTGTAATTTTTTTAGAAATTGAATAATTTGATCCAGATTTTAATTTGATATTTAATTTTAAAATACCGTTTCTTTCATCAATTTCTGTTTCAGAAGACGATTTATTTACTTCTATTTCTATTGAATCATCAAAATTTCTAATCTTATTAATGTCAGTTATCTTTATAAAATCAGATGTTGAATTTAAAGATTTTAGTGCTCCAGAAGCTCAGTATTTTTTTGTTAAATTTAAAGAAGAAATATTATTAATTATTTCATTTAATTCTATTTCTGTTTTTGGTGTAGATGTCTTTGATTTTGTAAATGAATTTTCAAAATTAAAATCTTGAGTGCCAAAACTTAATTTTTTAATTTTATAATTAACATTGTTTTTTAAATAAGTGCTAAATATATAATTATTTTTATCTTTATAAAGGAATTTTGGTTCAATAATTTGAGTTTGATTATTAATATCAAAAATTTCAAGTCTTGGTTTTAATAAAGAAAATTGATCTAATAATTCACTATTATTAAAATTTACAGAAATATCAGATATAAAGGAATTTTCTTTATTTTCGGTAATATTTACAGAATTTATTAGTGCATTTTCTTCTCTATTTTTATCATTATTAAATTTAAGGACTCCTTTATGTAAATAATCTAATTGAATTTCTTTATTATTTACAAAAACTTTAGTTAAAGAAATTTTTCCATAATAATTATAATTTGGAATATTTGCTTCTCATTTATCATTGACTTTAGTTGCATTTATTTTTCAATAACCACCAAAATTAGATATAAATTCCAATTTGACATCATTCAAATTACTTTGATCAATATCAACAAGTTCTAATTCTGTTTTAACTTTCAAGTTATTATTAGATTCTAAATTAAACTCAGTATTTTTGAATTTACTAAAACTTCTTTTAGAACTAAATTCTTTATTTATTCCGTCTTTTGGTAAAATAGAAATTCTCGGTTCAATAACGGAAACTAAACCACTCCTATCAATTTTAAAATCCACTATTTCTAAGTTGGCGTTTGAAGGAATTTCAAATCCATCTTCATAGTCAAAAGTTGATGAATCACTTGTTGTACTAATTGTGATAGGAATATTTTTTAATCCTTCATTTTCTGTTTTTCTAATCGAAATATCTACCGTAAATTCTGTGTCTGAATTTGTTTTATCTTTTAATGTTAATTTTCCAATATATTCACTTTCTGTAAATTCAAATAGTTTTTCCACATTGTTAAAAGAAAGTAATAAACGATTTGGATTTGTTTCATCAATGTGATAACTTATACTATCATAAGATATTTTTTGAGAATACTCTTTTGTTTGAAAGATGAAATCACTTGTATTTTCGGAATTTTCTCAATTATTTCCTATTTTTTGTGCTGAATTTAAACTAGTTAGTGGTTTATTGTTTAAAGTAATATTATTAATTAAATAGTTTTCACTAAACTCTAAATTTGATAAATCAAAAATAACTGAATCGGAATTTTCAATATATTCTTGAGAGTTAAAAAATTGTTTATCCTTAATTTTTCCAGATATTTCAATTTGAAAATCTTTATTTTTTACATTTTTTAATAAATGTTTAGAAAAATTTACTTTAAGTTTTACAAATTCATCTGTTTTTTCTAAAATTTCTAAAGATGAAATTACAAAGTCATCATTTTCATTTGAATCAGGAATTTCAGGTTCTTGTTTATCATTTGGATCTTGAACATTATTTATGGTACCATTATTTGGATTCTCGATTACATCTTTTTCCCCAGGATTTTCTGGTTTAGGTGTATCAGGGTCTGTTTTAGGAACTTCAGGATCTTTTTTTTCTTCACTAAATATAATTTCTCTTTCTGTATCAGAATATCTTTTTAATGAAATATTTTCTTTATTTATAAAGAGTTTATCGATAAATAACGAAGATTTATCTTGCAAAATTGAAGGAATTAAAACTTCAATTTTGCTATTCAAATAAGTAAACTCTTTTGAAACATAAGTTTTAGAATCTGTTTGCTTTTCTTTTAAAGTTAATTCAATATCTTTAATTGATTCTTTAAAAGAATTAGGAAGAAATATAAAAACTTTATCTTTTGTTCTGCTAAATTTAATTTTTTCCTTTAAAAATATACTTTCTTTATTTTTGTTTTTATTAAGGACTATTGCTAAAGTTGCGCCAATAGAAGATGCCGCAATAGTACCAAGCACTATTGATGATAATATAATTTTTTTAGTTTTGTTTTTCATATTTAAATTATAAATATTTTTTTATTTTTACAAAAACAAAATATCAATATTTTTGTATAATTTAAATATTAAATGTATTAGTATGAAAGAGAGAAAAAATGTCTAAATTTATTTTTGTTACAGGTGGTGTAATTTCCGGATTAGGAAAAGGAGTTTCTGCTGCTTCAATCGGAAACCTTTTAAAATCAAGAGGTTTTAGTGTTTTTGTTTTAAAATTAGATCCTTACTTAAATGTGGATCCTGGAGTTATGTCTCCTTACGAACACGGAGAAGTTTATGTAACTGCTGATGGTGGAGAAACAGATCTTGATCTTGGTCACTATGAACGTTTTATTGATGAAAAATTTTCAAAAGATTCCAATTTTACAAGTGGTAGAATCTTTTGAAATATTTTAGAAAAAGAAAGGGAAGGATATTATGATGGTAAAACCGTTCAATATATCCCACATGTTACCGATGAAATAATTAGTATAATTAAAAATATAGAAAAAAAATATAAAAGTGACTTTGTTATAGTTGAAATAGGTGGAACAGTAGGGGATATTGAATCAAATCCGTTTATTTATGCAATAGCACAAATGAGTAGTGAATTCAACGGAATAAACACTTTTTTCATTCACGTAACTTATGTTCCTTTTCTTGAAACATCAGGTGATTTTAAAACCAAACCTACACAAGATTCTATTAACAAATTAAGAGGTATGGGTATAAAACCTAATATGATACTTTTAAGATCTAACGACGAAGTTGATCACACTATTTTAAATAAAGTTGCAAAAACTACATTTTTAAATCCAAGAAATGTTATTTCTGCTCCTGATTTAAAAAATGTATATGAAATGCCTTTATATTTAGAAAAAAAAGACGCAGCTAATATTATATTAGATTACTTTAATATTACACATATAAAACCAAATTTAAGAAAATGAACAACTTTTGCTAACAAAGTTAATAAAGAAAAAAAAGCTGAATTATTAATCAAAATGCTTGGGAAATATACCAGTTTTTCCGATGCTTATAAATCAATAAATGAAGCTATTAAAATTTCTGCATTTGATAAAGGATATGAAGTAAAACTAGAATATGTTGACTCTAATATTCTAACTAATGAAAATATATCTGAAAAACTCGATGATGCTGATGGTGTAATTATCTTACCTGGATTTGGTATTAGAGGTTTTGAAGGAAAAGTTTTAGGAGCAACATATACAAGAGAAAAAAATATTCCAACTTTTGGTATCTGTTTAGGTATGCAAGCAATGTCAGTTGCTCAAGCACGTCTAAAAGGTTATAAACACGCAACTTCTAAAGAATTTGCTACAAACAACAAAGAAGAAGTTTATGTTTTAGATTTTATAAAAGGTAAAAATGAAAAAGACCAAATGGGCGGAACTTTAAGATTAGGAGAATCTGAAACAGTGTTTAAAAAAGATTCTTTAATTGCTAAATTTTACAAAAGTACTTCTGTTTTTGAAAGACATAGACATAGATACGAAATACAACATGAATTTATTGAAAAATTAGAAGATGAAAATTTTAGTTTTTCAGGTTATCATCCAGAATTAGGTCTGGTTGAATCTTGTGAAGATAAAAGCAAAGATTTTTATATTGGTGTGCAGTATCATCCAGAATTCAATGCAAGACCACTAAATCCACATAAACTATTTAGTGCTTTTGTAGAAAAAGCAGCAGAAAGAAATAATGGAAAACAAAAATAATTCTTTACAAAATACATTTAAATACGTTGATTTAAATAAAGGTTTAAATCATGAACAAATTTCTAAAAATAAAGAAAAATACGGTGTAAACGAACTTAAAAATAAAAAGAAAACACCTTTAATTATTAAGTTTTTAAAACAGTTTATTGAACCGATGATTATTCTTTTAATTATTGCTGCATTTTTAGCTTTAGGAATTGCTATTTATGAAGCGATAGTTCATTATGAATATAAGAATCATATAGAATTTATAATTAGTTTTGTAGAACCTTTTGTGATATTTTTTATTGTAATTTTAAATGCTATATTTGGTTTAATACAGGAAAATAAAGCAGAAAAATCTATTGAATCACTTGCTAGTTTAAGTTCTCCAACATCAAAAGTAATTCGAAACGGACAAGAAATAATTATCGATACAAAAGACATTGTTGTTGGAGATATATTACTAATTGAAGCAGGAAATACTATCGGAGCTGATGGAATTATTGTTAATTCTGCTCAATTAGAGGTTGAAGAATCGATTTTAACAGGTGAATCTTTAAGTGTTTTTAAAAAAAATATATCTAATTTAGAATTTAACTGAGAAGAAACCGAAGATACTGAAGTTTATTCTGGCACAAATGTTATAAATGGTAGAGCAAAAATTCTAGTTACAAAAATTGGGATGGAAACAAAATTAGGAAATATTGCTAAATTGCTAAATCAAGAAAAAGAAAAACTCACTCCACTCCAAAAACAACTTGCAAATTTAAGTAAAAAAATTGGAATTTTTTCCGCTATTTTATGTGTAATTACCTTCTTTATTTATATTTTTATAGTTGCTTCAGGAAATTGAAGTCTTTGAGCAAAAGGTGTTGTTATTGCTATAACTTTAGCTATTGGAACTATACCAGAAGGTTTAGTACCAATTGTTACTGTTATTTTATCTATTGGAGTTAAAAGATTATCAAATAAAAATGCTCTTGTTAAAAAACTACCAGCTGCTGAAACTTTAGGAAATGTTTCAATAATTTGTAGTGATAAAACAGGAACATTAACCCAAAATAAAATGAAGGTTATAGAAACCTTTAAAAATAACGCTTTTTCAGAAGAAGACTTTATTAAATATTTTATTTTATGTACAGATGCCAACTCATCTATAAATGAAAAAGGGGAACACAAATTAATTGGAGATCCAACTGAAACTGCTATTATCCAATTCGGAATTGATAATAAAATTTTGAAAGATTCAGTTTCTGGATTACATCCAAGAATAAACGAAATTCCTTTTGATTCGGATAGAAAAATGATGACTGTCTTTGTAAAAATTAATGAAAATATTTATTCTATTACAAAAGGAGCTCCAGATTCTATTTTCGCTCTTGCAAACAATTTGTCAAAGCAAATAGAACATAAAAATATCGAATTTTCTAATAATGCTTTAAGAGTTTTAGCATTAGCAATTAGAAAATGAGACAAATTACCAGATGATTTAAGTTCAAAAAATGTGGAACAAAATTTAACATTAGTGGGATTAATAGGGATGATAGACCCTCCAAGAGAAGAGGTTAAAAGTTCTATTGCAATTGCACAAAAAGCTGGAATAAAAACTGTAATGATTACTGGTGATTATGCAAACACAGCTTATGCCATTGCCAAACAATTAAATATAGTAAACTCTGATGAAGATTTAGTTTTAAGTGGAAGTGAATTAAAACTAATGAGCGATGAAGATTTAAATCAAAACATTGAAAAATATGCAGTTTTTGCCAGAGTTAGTCCTGAAGACAAAATCAGAATTATTAAAGCTTGACAAACAAAAAATAAAGTTGTTTCTATGACAGGCGATGGAGTAAATGATGCTCCTGCTCTTAAAGCTGCAGATATTGGTTGTGCTATGGGGATAACAGGAACTGATGTTTCCAAACAAGCTGCAGATATGGTATTAACAGATGATAATTTTTCAACAATAGTTAGTGCTATAAAAGAAGGAAGAAGTATTTTATATAGCATAAAAAGATTAATGATTTTCCTTTTTACAACCAATTTAACAGCTTTATTAACTACTTTTATTGGAATTTTAATTTTTAGTATAAATCCTTTATCTTCTTTACAAATTTTGTGAATAAATGTTATTTCTGAAACTTTCCCAGGAATTGCACTAGGTTTAAATAGACCAAAACAAAATTTAATGAATAAAAAACCAAATCATAAAAATGCTTCTATCTTAACTAAAGAAATGATAATTCAAATATCTTTACTTTCCATCTTGTCATCAACACTATCATTATTAGCATTTTATTTAGGTGCTTATAGTCAAAGTGGTGTAGCAAATTTAAATGAAATAAAAACAATCTTAGCTAAAGAAAATTTATCAACACTAAATTTTGCTTCTTTATCTTGTTTCATGACTATGGGAATAATTTTATCTTTAAATTCTATTATATTAAGAAGTAATGAAAGT
>NZ_JBTGVD010000033.1:0-8636 GCF_054343395.1 Mycoplasma sp. CB776 | reverse complement strand
TAAAATACAAGTAGGTTATAAAAACACTGGTGCACTTTATATTTCATTTAAGGAAGAGATCATTTAAAATGATTTCTTTTTTTATGCTTTTAATGCTTTAAAAAAGAATTTTTTTTGGTATTATTTTATATTATTAAAATGAAAGATAACATATGAAAAAGAAAAAAATATTTAAAAACTTATATTCTATAGGTCTTATAGCAGTTCCTACTTTCTTAAGTGCTGTTTCTCTATCTTGTTCTGTTCAAAAGAACGAAAATAAAGAAAATCCAAGTGAAACAAACAATAAAGTAAATGTTATTAATTTTAACAATTTAGTTAAATTTAATAATTCTTCTGAGCAATGAGAATTAAATATTGAATTTGATAAAAATGTAAATTCACATTTAGAAATTGAACTACAACTAAAAAATGAAAATGAAGAAAAAGAGTTAAGTAGTGTTTCAATTATAAAAAACGAAAATTATGTAAATGGTAAAATTGCAACTTTTTCCTTTAAAAATAATATTATTCCAAATAAGCCATATTTATTAAAATCAATTAAACAAACCAATCAACAAAATGATAATTTGGAATTTTCCATAAAAGAAGAAATAAACAAAGAAATTGTATTTTCTAATTCAAACATTTCTTTTACAACGAATGAAAAAAATAAGGAAATTGAAACAAGTGATTTTGGTAATACTTTCAATTTAAATTATGACTTATCTTCTAATGATTTAAATAAATACATTTCATTAATTATTTATGAATTAAATAATGATAATATAATAAAAGAAGATTCTAAAATCACAACTGATAAAGAAATTATTAGCAAAAAATGAATAAGTATTCCAAAATTAAAGGAAAATACAAAATATTTAGTTAAATATGCATTAATTTACAATAATGAAAAAGATAGTGATTTTTTTGTCGCTAATCTAGAAAATAATTTTATTATATCAACTCCAAAAGAGATTTTAAATAAGCAAGATGTTGAAATAAAAGAAATTTATTCAAATTTACAAAATGATAAAAGAGTAATGGGTGAATTTTTAGAAAAACGTTCTATGAGAATTACTTACTTTGATGAATTATGAAATGTTTATAGCGATAAGGCTGGTAAAAGATCAGTATTATTTCCGTTTTCTTCAATAAATGGAACAGCTTGAGTTATTGATAAAGATCCTTCTGATTCAGAAAATTTAACTTATTATTTGGCAACAAATATTCATGTTACTAAAGTATTAAAATTTCCACAAGTTTATACAAATTCTTCGCAACTTATTAGTCAAAATAACAATTATAAACAAATAACTGAAGAAAAATTATCAATGCTTAATAATGTTTTTCAAGCTCAAGCTTCACTAAATTATGATGGTTCCATACCTGAAAAAACCTTTACAAATTTATTTCAAAATGAGTTATTTCTTTTAAAACCAAATGACAGTCAAGAATGAAATGATACTAATAAAAATCCAGTTAATACAAAATTAGTTTCTGACATTTTGAAAAAACATTTTTCTTATTACAATCCACAAAAAGACAATGGAGATAATTTTGGTTTCAATTATGACTCTCAAGTAATAAATACAAACTTCCAATCACCTTTCTCTTTTATAGAATCATATGAAATTATGGAACCATTACTTTATGATCATAACTTTAAAAACTATTGAAATCTAGATGCTCAGCATCAACCAACAATAACTAATTATCCAAATTCAGGAACTGATTTTTCAATAATTAAAATTAAACTGAAAAATAACATAGAAAAACCAGAATCTTTTAAAGAATATGATTTAAATCCAACTTTAATTGGAAATATTCAAAGTGAAGATGGAAATAATTCCAAATTGAATCTAAATGTTTTTGGTTATTCTACAGTTGTAGATTCTCAACAAAATGCATTTGAAAAAAATTCTTTTATTGGAGAAACAACAGCTAAACGATATTTTAATGAATCTTTAATTTCTTTTAACAATTCAACAAATACATTTATTGTTGATCCAAAATATAATGAGTTTGTAACAAAAGAAACATCCATATTAAAAGAAAATATCAATTTTAAAAATTCACAATTAGAGAGCGAAGGAAAGTTTTACTATAATAATGCCAATTTTGAAAATATTTGATATTTAAACGGTGTTGGAATATTAAATTCGTTTTGAACTGGGAGTTCAGGTTCAGCAGTATTTGATAGTAATAAAATTCTTGTTGGTTCCCTTTTTGCAACAAATGCTAAAAAACCAGGAACCATTGATAATGAAAATAGTAAAGAAAGAATATTATTTAGTGAAATAAACCCTGAAAATAAAGAAATTAACCCAATTTTATTTTATTTAAATACAAGAACTTCTGAAAATTCTTGACTAAAAAAATATTGAAATTCAATTCAAAAAATATTATCCAAAGAAGGTTATAGAAAAGATTAAAATTTAAGGAGAAAAAATGAAAAATTATAAAAATTATAATGAAATACCAGAAAAATATAAATTTGATTTAGAATTTATTTTAAAAAATAAATCAATTCAAGAATGATTAGATGATTTTGAAAAATATTCTATTCCAGTAATAAAAACAAGTAAAACTAAATTTGAAAATATAGATAAATTTATTGAATATAAAGAAAAACAAAAAGAATTTGATTTATATTTTTCACAAATTTATAACTATTTATCTAACAAAAAAAATACTAATTTAGTTGAACCAGTGGTTTCAACTCATTTTGGTTTGCTGTTAAATAAATACTCAGATTTTATTAAAGAACTTGGTTCTGAAGAAAATGAGTATTTTAAAAATTCACACAAAATAAATGAATGAAAATCAGATCCAAGATTTCAATTATATAATAAAGATGTTGAAGAGATTTTATCTAAAAAAGAACATAAGTATGTAGACGAAGTGGAAAATTATATAACACAAACATCAAAAGGAGAGGTTTCTTTATACCAAACTTTTGCAATTTTAAGAGATTCTGAAACTAAATTCGATGAAATTATAAGTAAAAATAAAAAGTTTACCTTAAATCAATCTACTTACTTTTCATATTTAAAAAGAAAAGATGAAAATATAAGAAAGCAAGCATATACTAACTATTTAAATGGTTTTTTAAATCATAAACAAACTTTTAGTTCCTTACTTGAACAACATATAAGAAATAAATCTACAGATGCTCTAAATAGAAACTATAATTCTTTGGTTGAAAAAGAAATATCCAATGACAAAGTTCCTTTAGAACTTTTAAATAAACTATTTTCTATTGTTCAATCAAACTCAAATTTATATGATCTTTTTTACAAAACTAAAAAACAATTTTTTAAACAAAAATATAATAAAGATTATAAACCATGAGATTCAATGCTTCCACTTGTAAATATTAAAGAAAAATACTCAGTAGAAGATGCACAATCTTTACTTTTTGAAGCAGTTAAACCGTTGGGAGAAACTTATTTAAATAAAGTGAAAGAAGCAATAAATCAAAGATGAGTTGATTATTTAACAGTTCCTAACAAAAGAAGTGGAGCATATTCAATCGGAAGTCATTATTCACTTGAAAAAAAATATATCCTTATGAATTTTAATGGAACATTAAATTCAGTTGCTACTTTAGCACATGAAATGGGTCATTCAATGCACTCTTGATATTCAGATCAAAATCAGCCTTATGAACACGCAGACTATCCTATTTTTCTTGCTGAAATTGCATCAATTTTCAACGAACTAATGCTTTTTGATTATATGTTTACTAATGCAAAAAATGAAAAATTAAAATTTCATTTGCTTGAAAAATCTATTCAAGATTTTCTTTCAACAGTAGTAAGACAATGTCAATGAGCTAATTATGAATATGAACTTTATAAAAATATTGATAATTCTGTTCCTATGAAAACTTTTGAAAGTTTTGAAAAAATTTATGTTGATGTTTTAAACAAATATACAAATATCAAAAATAAAGAAAAAGTAGGAAATAAAAGCAATATTTATTCAGTAATTGTACCTCATTTTTATTATAATTTCTATGTTTATAAATATGCTATTGGTTATATAGTAGCAAATATTTTCTTCCAAAAATATAAAGAAAATGGTGTTCAAGAATTAGAAAATTACATTAATAAATTTTTAAGTTCTGGTTCCAAAGATTGACCTTTAAACATTTTAAAAGATTCTAATATTGATTTACTCGATAATAACACTTTACAAAAAGCTTTTGACTTACTAAATAATAAAATTAAATTATATAAAACATTAGGTAAGAAAATTTTTAAATAATTTATGAAAAAGAAAATCTGAATTTTAACAAGCACCCCTTTATTTTTAACAACTTTAATTTCTTGTCAAAATAAAGAAATAAATAAAAATGAAGACAAAAATTTTTATATTATAGATGATATAAAATATAAAAATTCAAAAAATTCTTCAGTAGAAATAGAATTAAAATTAAATTCCAATATTAGTACAACAAAAGAAAATATACAAATATATTATAAAAATTCTGATAATCAAGAAATATTAGTTAATAATTCTTTTATAAAGGAAATTCCTTTAGAAAAGAATTTATTAGTATTTGAAATAAATAACTTGACTGCCAATTATGAATACTTTATTTATAAAATAATAATAAATAATCAAGAAGTAAATTTTAATAATTTTAGTACTAAATTTCAACTAGAAATAGCAAATATTGAAATTAATAATTCTTCAGTTTTAAATCAAAGAGAAGAAGTTTCTAATATCAATTTTATTCTTAACAATACTGAATATCTAGAAGAATCTAACCCAATTACTATTGTTGAATTAATTGATGAAGAACAAAATACATATTTATTTGAAGATATTTTACAAAACAATATTTTAAATATAAATTTAAATAAAATCTTATCTTCAAGTTCAAAAACATTAAAAGTTTCAAAAATAAATTTTAAAGATTTAAAAAACAAAATAATAATATCAAATGAAATTTTAAATACTAAATTTACAACTAAAAAAATTAGCAATGAAATAGAAAATAAAGAAGATAATTTTGTTATAGATTTTATAAATTTTAAAAACATTACAGAAAACAGTTTTTTAGTAATATTCCATTTTTCAGAATTTAATTTATCTAATGAAAATCTAAAAACTTTTAAATTAGTATTAAAATCTAAAAATTCTGATGAAGAAGAAAAAGAGATAATAGTAAGTAATTACGAAGTTAATTCTCCTTTTATTGAAATAAATGTAAATGAATTAAAAAGCAATACTCAATACTATATTGATTCTTTTTCTTTAAATAATAAAAATTTAACTATAGAAAAACTTGTAAAAGAAGTAACTACTGCAAAAACTACAATAAAAAACTTTTCAAGTTCAGAATTAATATTTGATGAATCAAAAAATCTTTATTCAATAAAACTTAGTTATGATAAAAACCAATTTTATATTCCTAATAATGCTGTATTTTCCGTGTTTTTATCACCAACAAGTGAAGAAAATAATCTTATAGAATTAACTAATGAAGAAATTTCAAGTGACAACTCTTTTGTATTTTTTAATATAAAAAATCAAATAAAAAAAGGTGTTGAATACAACTTAATAAAAATTCTTTATGAATCAAAAGAAATTTCATTCCCACCTTTATCAATTTTAATTAAAGATAAATTATTTTCCTTCCCAAAACCTGATATTTTAGAAAATAAAACTTTAACTCAAAGTGGTAATATCAATAACCCTAAAATTATTTTTGATAAAAATATTTTCCCAAATAGTGTCCTTCTAGAAAAAACTGATAATAATTTAAATCTAGTAAAAAATTATTTTAATATTGAAATGACAAAAATATTAAAATATATTCAAGGGACTTTTAAATTTAGTGATGAGTTTCCAAAATGAACAAACTTTAGTGATTTTAATAATCCTATTCCTGCTGAAAAACTTTTATCTAAAATACCAGATTTACAAGCAAGATTCAAAGAAGAAAATAATATTTATAAATACGTTAATAAACTTATGCCTATTTTTATTCAATATCAAGAAATTAAATTATCAGGAAACAAAAAAGAAGCAACATTAAAACTTAATTTAAAAAACTTTTTAAATAAACCATTTACTGATAAAAAAATAGGAATTACCTTTGATTTTAGAAAAAAAGATGATTCTTTTGAAACAAAAATTTCTCAAAGAATACTAATAAATTTAGAAGAATTATTAAATAATAAAAATGTTTTAAATAACGAATGAGTAACTGAGTTTTTTGAAGAACCTTTTGTAAAATTTAATTATAATATCGATAATGATTCTAATTTAATTATAAAAATTAAACCAAACGATGAATATAGTGATTATATTCCTGATTTTAGTTTCACTCAAGATGAAACTAAAATTGAAAACAATATTTTTATTTCTAAATATAATACTTTAGTTGATGTTTCATATTTAACAAAAGATGAAGAAGATGAAAATTTCTCACTTGTTCCTGAAACTTATCAATCAGATTTACATGCTAAATTAAGTTCTAATGGACAATATTATTCAAACAAAATTAATAATCCACTTAAATTTAGTAATGGTAAAAGAATTTTAGAACAAGAAACCGACACAAATTTTCAAGAAATTAGAAAAAGAGTTTTTGTTGTTGGTGGTGGAACTTCAACTATGCTTGCAAAAGTTAAACCCAACGATCCAAATGATTATAGATATTTTTTCATAACAAATAGACACGTTAGTGACATTTTAGAAACAAGATGATATGATTCTAGAGTTTTAAAAAAATTTTTAATTCCAGATTTCAACGATTCCAAGGTAAATAGTGCTAATAGTGAAATTTCAATAAATGTAGAAAAAAAATGATTCAATTTTAATTTTTGACAAGCAATAAATCAAACCAAAAGAGATGAAACAAAAGAACAAGATTCAAATAGAAATAATGCTGATATATCAATATCTATAATTGATATTGAACCAATTTTAAAACAAGCAAAATTAGAAAAAAATACCAAAATTATCAATTACTTAAATGAATGACAAAGATTAAAACCACTTAAATTAAGCAAAAAAACTAATTATATTTCCCAAAATAATTATGTAAAATTCTTTGTTAGCAGTTTCCCACAAGATCCTCATCTAAACTTTTCTGGTAGAAGATATAGAGAACATATTATTAATAGAATAGAAAAAGTAACTATAAATGATCAAGCACAAGAATTTGCAAAATATGGTTATTTTAAAACTTTTATTCAATATGATAACAACAATAATAACGATAAATATGATTTAATTTCTGGAGCATCAGGAAGTATAGTTTATGATGAAAGTGGAGAAATGGTTGCTATCTTTATGCAAAATACAGGAGATGATGGTTATGGTTTCGGTTTTTTTTCTTCCTTGGAATTTGACTATTTCGGTTTTGAAACTTCTAGCAACCCTAATTCCTTTAAAAATAAATTATTAAAATCAATAGAATTAGAACCATCAAAATTTGAAATGATTGAAATATAAAAATGCGGATTTCCGCATTTTTTCTTTATATTCGTTTTAATAAGATTATTTTCCAATACCATTTATTTCATTTTTTCTAGATAAAGTTATTGATCCTTCTTTTGTAACAAGTAAATCATCTTCAATTCTTGCTCCACCAAAACCTTCTATATAAATACCAGGTTCAACTGTAATAACCATTCCTTCTTCTAATACAAAATCACTTAATGATGAAACATTTGGTAATTCATGAACATCAATTCCAAGACCATGCCCTGTAGAGTGAACAAAATATTCACCATATCCTTTGGATTCAATATAATCTCTACATACTTTATCAACTTCAGAAGCTTTTATACCTGGTTTTACAAATTGTCTTCCAAGTTGTGCAGCTTCTTTAACAATTTGTAAAATTTCTTCTTTTTTAGGATCTACTTTTGAGTTATTAGGATTAAAAATAAATGTTCTTGTTATATCTGCTCCATAACCTTTATAAATAGCACCAAAATCAATTTTTAATAAGTCTCCTGACTTAACTACTGCAGAAGTTGGGTGGTGATGTGGAACTGCAGAATTAGCTCCCGCAGCAATGATAGAATCAAAACATTCTTTTTGTGCACCTTTTTCTTTCATTAAAAAGTTTAATTTTCTATCAAGTTCTTGTTCGCTTTGTCCTTCTTTAATTTCTTTTAGTAATTCATCATAAGCCTCTAGTGAAATATCAATAGCTTTTTTAATTAATTTTACTTCTTCTTCATCTTTTAGTATTCTAAGTTTTTGACCTGAAATTTCAACTATTTCACTGTTTGGAAATGATTTTTTTATTCTATTTAACTCAACAAGAGTTATATAATCAGCTTCAACTCCAATTCTTTTGTATTCTTTGCTTTTAGAAAAATTATCTCAATTTTCTTTGTTAAATAAAACTAATTCAGCATTTTTTACTTGTTTTTTTGCATATTCATAGTAACGTCCATCAACAAAAACATATGATTTATTTTTTTCCATCACAGTAATTCCATCTGTTGATTGAATTGTTGATAATCAAAGTCTTGTTTGTGGAGCAAATGAAATTATTGCATCTAATTTTTTCTCTGTTAATGTTATATCTAAATATTTTCTATTCATTTTTAACTTATCTCTTTTCTTATTTTTTTTCTTTATGTGATGTATGTTTGTTGCATTTATGACAGTGTTTAGAC
>NZ_JBTGVD010000032.1:0-10703 GCF_054343395.1 Mycoplasma sp. CB776 | reverse complement strand
TTTTAATTCTATTTTCAAAAACTCTTTTTAATTTATTTGTATCTAATTTTAAGTTGACTTCTATATTGAAATTATTTCATGCTCTTGCTGAATCATAAGAATCCAAAATGCTTACTGGTGCTTTGGAAAAACCCAAAAGTCTTAGAAAAGCATACTCATCTAGTTTTCATTTAGTCTTTGTTTTTATATGCATATGATTTATTGATAAAAAGTTTTTATCTTTGAGTCTGAGTGTAACATCTCCAACTTTATTTACTGTAAAATTATATTTCTGTTCTAAATCTGTTGTGAAATAATCATTAGAATTTTTCATTGTTTCTAAAACGTTTTCCACATTATATTTATCAATATAATTTTGACTAACATTTTTTTCTAAAGTAAGACCATTTTCGTCATTTTGCATAATGTATCAATTACTTTCATTATCATTAACAGAAACTTCAAAACCATTGTTTGATTTGTTTTTATCTCCTTTTGTTTCAACTAATTTAAATTGTAATTTAAAAACGTTTTCATTTTTCATATCAAATAAATCATCAATAAAATGATTCATAACATTTTCTAAATAATTTTCTAAATCAGTATTATCTCTATGATAAATATAGTCGTTTCCATTGAGTGTAATTCCTTGTTTTCCTTGATTAATTTTTACGTTTTCTAGATCATCTTTATGACGAATAATTACATTTTCTTTAGCTAAAATATCTCTCAATTTATCTATATCATCCTGTATAAACGGATTAATTTTTAGATCATATTCTGGTTGATTTACTTCTTTAACTTTAAATTCGTAAAACGGATTGTAAGTTAAATTTTCTTTAATTCCTTCAATAATACTTAACTGTGCTTCTTCTTGTGTATCAAAAGGATTGTTGAAACTATCAAAGTATTTTTTAACTATTCTGTTTTCAGAAATGTATGAATCAATTGCAAGTCTTTGATTATCAACATAATTTCCAAAAATATCTCTGTATGCAGGTTTTATTTTTTCTCGATCGTATTTATAAAGTTTTTCTGTTTCGAGAAAAACTTGACTGTACTGATTATTTGTATCTTTCAGACCAATTGCACTTGTGAATCTTCTGTTTCCTATTTTTAATAATTCATTTAGAATTTTAATTTTGTTTTTGATTTTTTCCTTCAGTAGATATAATTTTTAAAGGTCTTGACAATATAAAGTGAATAGAATCTTTTTCTATATGTTCTTTATAATCGTCTATTTCACTAGAATATTCTCTTTCTAATCTTTCTCTAGAAAAAGTTAAATCATAATTATAAAATTTTTCTGAATTTTGATTTTCAATTATTTGGGAATTTTCCCTTGCACTTAAATCATTTTCAATATTATATCAATCGTTAAAATCATTTTCAGACTTAAAACCAAAATTAAAAGTTGTGGATAGATTTATTATAGGTGTATAAGAATTAAATTTCTCAATTTCTTTTTTTGAAATACCTGGTATTAATTTTTCTATTTTAGGTTTTGGAGTAGAAAATCATTTATAATTTTCGTTGTTTTTATATTCAAAAAAAGTATAATTAGATAATAAATTTATTCTAGAAAAATAGTTATTTTCATAATTTTTAGGAAAATATACCACTTTGTTAAAAACAAAACGACCCTCTAAATGCAAATTAGGAATAGATAATAATCCTTCAATAATAGAAGTATTGATTGAAAAAACTTCATTATAATCCTTATCACTTTCAGAAAAATTAAATTTAAATTTATAATTGCTCTCTTTTACTAAATAAATTTCTTTTCCATCATTATATTTTATTTTTTTGTTTGGAGCCAACTTATCAATAACATCTTTGTAAACTTTTAATTTAAACTTAAAATTTGATAATCAATTAAAGAAAATCTTGGTTTTTTCTTGCTTAAAATATATAAAAATATTTTCATTATTAAAATTTTCTAATTTTTCATATTTATAAATTGGTCTTCTTTCTAATAATTTATTAAGATTTATTATTTCGTAATAATCTCTATTATTAAAATCAAATTCTTCAAAGTCATCAAACACATAATTGTCAGTTCCCACGTATTTTTCTTTATATTTGTTAAAAAGTTCATCATATTTTTGCTCTTCAGGTGTTTTTGGAAAATTAGATTTTTCGATTTTTTCTTGATTACAACTTGCTGCCAAATTTACAGAAGCAAAAGTTAAGATGACTACACTAGTTAATAACATTTTCTTTTTCATTATTTAACTCCTTCTATTTTTCTAGTTCTATATTTTATGTAATCTTTTAGATATGACATCATACCTTCTTGCGAATCGAAGAAAAGTTCTTGATTATTTAAATCTATGGTTCACAAGTTATAATAATTAGATTTTATTTCGATAGATTTGTTATTTTCTACATAAAATCTTCTTTCTGCCACAGGAAGAATTAATTTACCTAGAATTAGTCTGTAATTTAATTGAAAGATTTTAGGATCGTTGAATTCAAATAATTCTTCTCTAAAAGGTTGTCCTCTAGATATAAGGGTACTTTTTAGTCCTGGTATGTAATATCTTTCTTTTGGTTTCATTCTTTTAAAAAGATATTCTTCTAAATTAGATTCTTCAGTTTGATTTGCTAATTCTGTAATGTTTGTATATCTTGAATTATAGTTATAGATTTTTTTCTCAGCATTATCTATTGAAATAAAGTTTTTTAAAATTCCTATTTTAGTATTTTCTAAGAATAAAAATTCTTTGTTTTTTCTAAAATATTCACTAAAATTTTCCAAAATGTTAAATAATTTTTCATCTTTTTTGTCTTTATTATTTTTATAATAATCTAATCAAATGCTTCTTAATTGATTTAATCCATTTATGGTTGAATCTGTTTTATTTATGTATTTTATTTTTTGATTATTAAATGGATTTTTTACTATTTTTTTATGATTAATAATTGTATAATCACTTTTTTCTATGTTTTCAAATAATGATATATTATTTTGATTTTTATAAACAAATTTATCATTTAAAGATAAGAATTTGTGTCTAGAGTATATATAATATTTCGAATTTCTTTTATCCTTTAATTGTTGAATTATTTCACTTTTTATTAAACTATTAAAATTATTTATTTTTTGTTTTATTGTTTCTACTTTGTTTTTATAAATAGAGTTTTTTATATTATAAGAGACATAATCATAACTTAGTAACAAATTATCGATTTGATCTTTAATTTTTTGAATTAATTCTTCTTTACTTTCTATATCTAACAATAAATCATTGTTAAATTCTTTATATTTTTCTTTTAATTGAGAATTATTTTTAAACATTTTATCCAATGTTGAAATCATTTGCTGTTTTAAAGTTTTTATATTTAAATTTTTAACTCTATTTTCTAAAACTCTTTTTAATTTATATTTGTCTAATTTTAAGTTTACTTCTATATCAAAACTATTTCATGCTCTTGCTGAATCATAAGAATCCAAAATACTTACTGGTGCTTTAGAAAAACCAAAATATCTTACAATTGCTCGTTCATCAAGTTTTCATTTAGTCTTTGTTTTTATATGCATATGATTTATTGATAAAAAGTTTTTATCTTTTAATCTAAGTGTAACATCTCCAACTTTATTTACAAAAAAATTATATTTCTGTTCTAAATCTGTTGTAAAATAATCATTAGAATTTTTCATTGTTTCTAAAACATTTTCTACATTATATTTATCTATATAATTTTGACTAACATTTTTTTCTAAAGTAAGACCATTTTCATCATTTTGCATGATGTATCAATTACTTTCATCATCATTAATAGAAACTTCGAAACCATTGTTTGATTTGTTTTTGTCTCCTTTTGTTTCAACTAATTTAAACTGCAGTTTAAAAACGTTTTCGTTTTTCATATCAAATAAATCATCAATAAAATTATTCATAATATTTTCTAAATAATTTTCTAAATCAGTATTATTTCTATGATAAATGTAGTCATTTCCATTGAGTGTAATTCCTTGTTTTTCTTGATTAATTTTTACATTTTCTAAATCATCTTTATGACGAACACTTATATCATTTTTTGATAATTTTTCATACAATTTATTTATATCATCCTGTATAAATGGATTGATTTTTAGATCATATTCTGGGTGATTTAATTCTTTAACTTTAAATTCATAAAACGGATTATAAGTTAAATTTTCTTTAATTCCTTCGACTATACTTAATTGCGCTTCTTCTTGCGTATCAAAAGGATTGTTGAAACTATCAAAGTATTTTTTAACTATTCTGTTTTCAGAAATATATGAATCAATTGCAAGTCTTTGATTATCAACATAATTTCCAAAAATATCTCTATATGCAGGTTTTATTTTTTCTCGATCGTATTTATAAAGTTTTTCTGGTTCAAGAAAAACTTGACCGTATTGATTATTTGTATCTTTAAGACCAATTGCCGTTGTAAATCTTCTATTCCCTATTTTTAACAATTCATTTAAAATTTCTTGATGATTTCTAAATGATTTAGGTACACCATTTATTTCTATTACATATAAATGTCCTGTTTCTGAATCACCAGAAGCAGAAACAGGAATCACTGGTAAAGCAACATAAGTTGCTGCTGTTAAACTAAATATTATTTTTTTCATTGTTTTCTCCTTTTATTTTGTTTTTTCTATATTCTTCTAGAAAGTAATTTATTAATTCTTCTTTAGAGTCAAATTCCTTTCCTAAATAAGAATATACAGTTCTTGGATTGAAGCGATAAACTTCTTTTCTAATATCTAAACTTTTATCTGTTTTTAAAAACTCTTTTGCTTGATCATAATTTAAAAAGTATTTCACATTATTTTCTTTATCAAAAGTTTTATAAAGAATTACTTTTTGATAACTTTTCAGTTCACTATATTTATATTGACCATCAATATCTCTTCTTAAAACAAATTTAGATCTAACTTTAAATTTGTCTGCATATTTAGTAAGCAGTTGCTCTATTTCTTTTTTAACATCTAAATAGACATATTTAGAATTAGAACGAATATTTGTATCAAGTACAACAAACCTTTCACTATTGCTTAAATCATTATTTAATAATAATTTTTCAATTTCTTCTCTACTTAAATAAGAAGTATCATATTTTTCTAGCGAAGGATTTTCTAAAAATTTCTCTTGTTCTAAAGGATAAGAATCTTTTAGTTCAGGAACTTGCAATAAATAAATTGGTTTCAAGTTAATGTTTAAATAGTTAATGAATTTCTTCATTAATTCTTTATAGTTATCTACTTTATATTGAAAATTATCAGAATCAAATTTTAAATAAGTAATATCAGTTAAGTATCTAGCGCGATTATCTTCGTTTGCTAAATAATTTTGTAACTCTTGGACACTCTCAAAGAAAGGCATTGTCTTTTTATCAAAAGTTGATGTAGGAATTTCTTTTTCAAAAGAATATAATATTTTTAAATCATCAATGTATTCTAATTGTAAATTTCCTTTTTCTATTTCTTGAATTACTTCTTTTTTAAGATATTCAAACATATATTGATCATATTTTTTATTATTAAAATAAAATTCATCTTTTACTGTTGCATTTAAAATTTTTACTGGTGTTAAAATTTTATCTTTGATCTTGCTAATATCAGAATTTACTTTATTTCATAATCCTCAAAAACGTTTTGTGGAACTTCCACCTTGTCAAATATAATCTTCTTCTGAATTTGGTTTAAAAACATATTCATGAAATTCTTCTGTTCCTATCGCTTGAATAATAAAGTCAAAAAGAATTTCAGCACCAAAAGCTCAAGGTCCTAAAACTTTACTTAAGTTTTTAATTGCACCTGCTGCATTTTTAATAAAATATAAGGTGGATTCTAGTGTTTTTTCTGTACTTGCAAAGAAGATAAAATCTGTTGCAAGACCTAAAAGTGCCGCACTTTTATTTAAAAATTTTTGATTTTGTTCACTAATGTGTTTTTTAGTTGGTTTTGTGTATTTTCCTGTACTTTTGAATTTTTTTGTTCATTTTCAATGTGTTTTTTGATCAACTTTTTTTAGTATTTTATCTTTTTCTTGTCTTAAAGTTAAAACGGTGTCATAAAACTTTGGAGAATCGATTAAAGAAGTGTGAATTGCAAAATCGTTTGAAGCAAATTTAACAAAACTAATTAATTCAAAATAATCTTTATATTGACCTTTTAATGTTTTGATTTCTTTAGGTGGAATATAAGAACTACCACTTTCTTCGTATTTAATATTAAAAATATCAACATCAGGTAGTGTTAATAATTGTTCTATTGAAGATTTTAAAACAAATTTAATGCTTTTTGAAACTGAAATAGTAGCATCAATAAATTCTTGTTGACTCTTGTTTAAAGAGTTAAAAACAGGAACATTTTTAACATATTCTAAAGTGTTTTCGTTGTAATTATAGGCATTTTTGGTTTTTGAAGTTAAAGAATACAATTCAAAAAATTCTTTGTATTTTCTTAATTCTTCTTCGCTATTAGTGTCTTTTAATAAAAGGATTCTATCAAATTCTTCACTTGAATTTGTGTTAGTTAAAGAAGCGGTTGCAAAATTTATTAAATTAATTGCATTCATAAATTTAGTACTTTGTGTAAGCGAACCTAAAAAGTAGTCAGGACTTGTTGATACCGAAATATTTAAATCATCTTTTAAGCCATACAATTTTAATAAATCAATGTGTTCGTTGTTTTCTGTAACATAAAATTCATCTGTGAATATTTCTTTTAAAGTTGTATTAATAGTATTTAAAAATGATTTTATATATTTCTTAAATACATAAACTGTTTTAAAGTTAATTTTACTTTCAAACATTGCTGAAATAGAAGAAATATAAAAGGAATAAATTTGATTAAATATAGTTCCGTGTTTTCCTTTTAAAAGGATCTTATTTGCATCTTGAATTTTGTCTCAAAGAGTAACGTCTTTTAAATTAGCATATTTAATTTTAGAAAATTCTTCTTTCAAATTCTCTAGATCTTCTCTTAATAAATAATTATTTAAAATTGAGAAATTTTGATTATAATCTTTTTGTAATTTTTCTTTATCATTTTCGTTTAAATGGGAATTTAAAAGGAATTTGTCAAAATTAGCATCACTTTTTTGTTTAATAATTTGAGAGACAAAATTATTTACAAGACTTTTTTTAGTTTCTTCCATTGGGTTTGTAAATAATTTTTCTTCTCTCTCTTTTTTATTTCAATTATTTACATCAACAATGTCATTTATAGAACCTGATGGACTATCTAAAAATAATTTCCCATAGAAATTTTCTTTTACTGATTTATCTAAATCAACAATAAATTTATTTTGTCCGTTAGTTGAATTTAATTTTAAAATCGGTAATTCACTTAAATATGAATCAAATACTTGATTTTTGATAAAGTTATCATATTCATAAATTTTGTTTTTAAAATAAATGTATTTTTTGTAATTATTTTTTACAAAATTATCTAAATTAGATTTAATTGAAATATCAGAAAAAGAAATTAAATCATTTGGTGCTTTAATATGTTTATTAGTTTTAGCAAACTTAATTTTTGATTTTAATTCACTTAATTTTTGCTTATCTGATATATTTTTAGTAGCAATCTCTTGATAAAGATTTTCAAAATAATTAATTAATTCGGCTTTAGTTTGAAAAATTTTAGCATTGCCGCTATTTTTATCTAAAGTTGTTTCATATTTATAAAAGGAATTTACATTAAAATATGAAAGTTTTGCTTCTAATTCATCAGTAAAAACTTGATTATCTTTTCCAAGAAAAACTTCTTTATTTTCTAATTCATCTTTTCTTACAAGAGTTGGTCCAAATAAATTAGAATTTAACTCATTACTTGGTAAAATCTGTTTTTCAAGTTCTTGAATATCTTTATTAGAAAAGAATTCAACTGCTTCTATTTTTTGATCTAACATTACATTTAAATCACTAAAATTATCGATTAGTTTATCTAATGTTTTTGAAACAAAAACATCTTTGCTTTGATATTGTGTTTCTTGTTTTAATTGTTCTAAAATACTACTTTTGATTTGTTCTTCTTCATTAATTGTTTTCTTATTTTCTTTATTTATAGGCATTAAAATGGCAGCAGCAACTCCTGAACCTACTAAAACTGTTGCTATTGCACCAAAACCTAAATTTTTAATATATTTTTTCATTATTTACTCCTTTTTACCCAATAAAATATTAGAAATGAACCATTTAGTAATGTAACTAATATTATTAAAGTTAAACCTAAATAATTAAACTTATTTTTTACTGATATTTTATTAGTTACAACATATTGAAAATCAGTAATTTTTGGTTTATTTGCTAAAAATTCAAATTCATAATTTTTATTTTCATTGTTTGATAGATATTTAAAGTTTTTCAATTTATCAGATAAATTTTGAATTGAAAATGACTCAGAAATCAAATAATTTTTTCAATCATCGATTGTGTTAATATTTGAATAATAAATATGAAATTGTGATAAATCTACTTCAAAATATTTAAATGCACTATTTAATATTCAAACTTTATTATCCTTGAATATTAAATATTTTTGAGATATAAATTCAAAATCTTGATTATCTATTTTTGAATTTAAATCTATTTCTTTATTATTTAAAATCAAAGATTCTACATAAAATTTGCTCAGTTTATTATTTACAAATTTATCATTTATAAATCTTCTTTTTATAAACAATAAATTCAGAAAATCAAATAATTCTTGTGAATTTTGTTCAATAAATTGTTTTATAAAAAATTGGTCTTTTAGAAAATAGATAAAATCTCTTTTAAAAGTTTGAATATTTATATTATCTAAACCATTTAGTTGTCTTATAAACAAAATTTCATCATCACTAAAATCTTTTTCATCTCATAAATCTTTATTTATTTTTACTTTTAGATTTTCATAATTTATATTCTTATTTATGTTAGAAAAATTTAGTGTAGACAATAATGAATTTCTATCTAAGATTAAAAGTGCTTCTTGATTTTCTTTATATAAAAAATATTCATTGTTAGTAGTATCTCAATCATGCTTGTCAAATTGATTTATTTGATATAAAGTATTATAATTTCCTTTATTTTCTATATGTTTTATATTGTTGTGCATATTTTCTTTAAATACTAAAATTGAAAGTAAATATAGCGATTCAATAAAATCAAAATATTCTTTATTTTTATAGTTTAAAAACTTTTCAGAAACATTATAATAATTCATTTTATTTTCTTTTGATAACTCTATAGCTTGAAAAATATTTGGATTTTTATAATTTTCTGAATAGTTAATAGTACTTCTTGTTATAACAGGAATTAAAATAAAAGTACTAGTTATCATTGAATTGATCAAAATATTTTTCATAGATGATTTAAAAATTTTGATGATTAAAAGAAAAATAAAGGAAAATAATATAAAAACAAAGTTATTAACTAGTCAATTTAATAAAGTAATATAAATTACAACTAACTCACTAGAGGTGGCGAGAGAAATTATTATTTGATTTAATATTACAAGGAAATTTGTAACACTAAATAATATATAAATAGTTATTATTTTAGAAAATAAAATTACTCTTTTACTAGAAAATAAAGTGTTTTGAAAACCATCGTAGAAATTTCTTTTAGTTCCTATAAAAAGTAAATAAATCAAAGTAAAAGAAATAATTGCACAAATGACAAAATTAATATAAAAGATAAATCAATTATAGTTTATTAAATTATTCTTACTTAAAATTACAGGAATTACTGAAAACGAAGATAAAAAACAAAATACCAACAATATTCAAATTGTATGTGTTTTAAATAAATACTTAAAATTATTTTTTAAAATTGTTTTCATATTCTCCTTTGAGTGTTTCTATAATTACTTTTGTAAAATTTTCTTTTTTGTTTTTATTTTCTTTTAAATTGATTTCTTTAATTTCACCTGAATCAAGCAATACAAAATCTGTAACATAAGGCAAGATATTATTTATCTCATGGGAAACGATTACAATAGTCATATCGTTTTCAACTCTTAAATTATCTATAGTTTTGTAAAACTTTTCTTTTCAATAAATATCTAAATTACTTTCTAATTCATCAATTAGTAGTAATTTTGGCTTAATAAATTCCACTAATATCAAAATTAATTTTTGTTTTTCTCCTGAAGAAAATTTATTTGGGTTTTTATTAAAGGATATTTTATATTCTTGCATTTTATCTTTTATTACTTGTTTTGAAATTTTCTTTTGATGAAAATAATAATAAAAATGTTCAATAAATTTCAATGCACTCATGTTGCTTGGAAATTTCAAATCAGTGTTGAAATATAAAACATCTTTTTTGCCTTTGATTTTTTCTAAAAACTCATTGTCTATAAAAATTTCACCATCATAATCTGAATCATTTCCAGCAATTATTTTTAAAAGTGTACTTTTACCAGAACCATTATTTCCTGCTATTAAATAAAAACTTTTAAATTCGATGTTAAGTGAAATATTGTTTAATATTTTCTTGTCCTTATAAATTTTACTCACATTTTTGATAACTACTTTACTCATATATTCTAATTATATCATTTTATTTAAAAAAATTCACTTTTTTTATAAAAAGAATAAAAAATTTTGAATAAATTAGGGATTATTTTTACTTAAATTTTTATTTAAAATTCTTTTGAATAAAAAATCCGCTATTTTAAAAAACTAAATAGCGGGCTTAATTGTAAGATCAAGTGCACCACTTTAAAGTAAAATTTAAAGTATGGGACA
>NZ_JBTGVD010000031.1:0-11044 GCF_054343395.1 Mycoplasma sp. CB776 | reverse complement strand
TTATTATTTTCATATCGCTAAAAAAAGGACATTTTGATTAATAATTTACATAAAAATAGAAAAACCCACTATAAAGTGGGCTTAAAAGTAAGATTATTTTACAATTTGTTCTTCACTTGCTGATACTACGGAGTCAAAATTCGCTCCAGAGTTTGCAAGCACATAAGCAGAGAAACAATTTTCAACAATAGAACCGTGAGAAACGTGAATTTGTTTGTCACTTACCATACTGATAATTGCTTGTGCACTTAAAGTAGCTGAACCTAAATCAGAAAATATTACTACTTCTTTGATATCGTTGTTTGCTTCGATGATTTCAAGTAGTTTTAAAGGTTCAGTTCCTAAATCTTTTCCATCATTAATTCCACCTAATGCTTCTATTTTAATATTATTTTCATCAATAGGAAGCATTTTAGTTAAGTATTCTTTAATTGTTTGTGCTAATTTATTGTAATGAGAAATAATAATAAATAATTTCTTCATTATAATCCTTTAATTAAGTTTTTAATAATAATATAACTTGAATAAGAACCTGGATCAATTGTGCCAGATGATCTTTCTTTTAAGTATGATGCTCTTCCTTTGGTTGCAACTAAATCTTTAGTATTTTGCACTAAAGAATAAACATAATCAATTGTTGAATCAAATTCATTTGCATCTAATGTTTCTTTTGAAGCTAAATAAGTTTCAAGTGGTTTTCAAACATCATACATTGTTTTTTCATTTAAAGTTACTTTTCCAAGCATTTCAAGTGATTTTGTAAAACTGGAAACTAAAATTTTAAATTCGCTAAATGTAAAAGTTTCATGTCCTTTTAATGCATTAGCAGAATTCATAAATGCCATTCCATATAAAGGACCAGAAGCACCTCCTACTTTTGACATTAGTGATCTTCCAACTAAAGTTAAATATGTAGGTAAATCTACTTGTTCAAAATGAATGTTAGAAACTTCAGTAAAACCTCTAACCATATTAAATCCATGATCACCATCACCAATAGTTTGATCTAAAGTAGAAATATAATCTTCATTTTCTTTTAACTCTTTGGCAATGTTTTTCATTGCATCAGTTAAATTAGAATAACTTATTTTCAACTTTTCACCTCTGTTGGTTCATCTAATAATGATTTAAGCTCATCATCTAGTTTTAGTAAAGAAATTGAAAATCCTTGCATTTCAAGTGAAGTCATAAAATTTCCAACATGAGAACTATAAATAGAAACATTTTTAGTTGCTAAATAATCATGAATATCGTTAGTTGCTATAAATAATTCCATTTCAGGTGTTCCACCTAAACCGTTCACCATTAAAGCAACTTCTGAGTTTTTATAATCATAATCTTTTAAAATTAAATCTAACATTTCTTTAACAATTTCTTTTGATGATTTAATTTTTTCTCTTTTAATTCCTGGTTCACCATGAATTCCAAGACCAAATTCAATTTCATCTGCTGCTAATGAAAATGATTCTTTTCCTGTTGTTGGAATATAAATAGAGTTTAAAGAAATTCCAAATGATCTAACATTTTGAATTACTTTTTGTGCTACTCTTTTTACTTCTTGTAATGAAGCTCCTTTTTGAGCTAATGCTCCTGCAATTTTGTGTACAAATACTGTTCCAGCGATCCCTCTTCTTCCAATAGTTCAAGTGGAATTTTCTACTGCAACATCATCATCAACTAATACAGTTTCTACATTTTTACCATTTGCTTGAGCTAGTTGTTGTGCTATTTCAAAGTTTAGTTTGTCTCCTGTGTAATTTTTAATAATTAATAAAGTACCATTTTTTGAATCTAAAGCATTTATTGCTGCTTCAACTTGATCTGGTGTAGGAGAGGTAAATACTTCTCCTGCAACAGCAGCACTAAGCATACCATTACCTACAAATCCCATATGTGCTGGTTCATGTCCTGAACCACCACCTGAAATTAAAGCAACATTATTTTTATTAAATTCAGTATTGTAAATAACATTAAAGTTTTCAACCTTTTTAACTTTTTTGTTAGTTTTTACAATCCCATTAATCATTTCTAAAACTATATCTTCTTTTTTATTTAATATTTTTTTCATATAATAAATTCCTTTATTGATTAATTATTTTATTTTTTATAAGTTGGTAATTAAGCTGCAACTGGAATTAAAGCTAAAGCACCAATAATTGCACCAGCTAATGAAGGAGCAACAACTGGAATTCATGAGTATGATCAGTTTCCTCCAACATGTTCGCTTTTTCTATTTGCTAATAATGTTTTTTCCATTAAAGCATAAACCATTCTTGGACCTAAATCCCTTGCTGGGTTAATTGCATAACCTGTTGATGAACCAAGTGAAGCACCAATTGCTACAACAATTAATGTTACTGGAACTGGACCAAGTGATGCTAATCCTATTTTATTTCCACCTTTACCAAATGCTAATACTAATCCAACAAGTAATAATGTTCCTACTAATTCATAAGAGAAGTTAAAAATAGTTGCTTTTTCTTTATTTGCAAAAGCAGGTCCTGTACAGTGTACTCCTCTTAATGTAGCTAAATCTGTTTCTTGAATGTGTTTTCAATTAATGAAGTTTAAAAGCATTTGTCCTGTCATTGCACCTAAAATTTGCACAGGAATATATGTTAAAATTAATGGATCACTTAACTTGCTACTTACAGCAACAAAAAATGTGACTGCTGGATTTAAATGAGCTGATCCACCAAGAGATAATGAAACTATTACCCCTGCAAATACAGCTAAACCTCATCCTAAAATGATAACGATCCATTTTCCAGATTGGTTCGCAAACATTCTCTTCATGGAAACGCTGTATCCAACACCGTTACCAAGAAGAATTAGAACTAAAGTTCCTAAAAATTCTGATAAAATATCTAATCTCATTGTTTTTCTCCTATTCTATATCTTTTGTTCAGTTTAAAGTTTTTTTAACAGCTGTATCTCAACCTTTGATTAAAGCATCAATTTCATTTTGTGCTAATTGTGGTTTAAATACTTTGTCAATTTTGTTTATTTTTTTGATTTCTTCTAGATCTTTTCAGTAACCAACAGCTAATCCAGCTAGATATGAAGCACCTAAAGCTGTTGTTTCGATATTTGAAGGTCTTTCTACTTTTAAATTAGAAATTGAAGATTGGAATTGCATTAAGTAATTTGAATTTGATGCTCCTCCATCTACTTTTAATAAAATAATTGGTTTTTCTAAATCTTTTTCCATTGCTTTAATTAAATCGTTTGATTGGTAAGCAATCGCATCAAGAGTTGCTTTAATTAAGTGTTCTCTTTTGGTTCCTCTTTCTAAACCAAAAATAGCACCTCTTGAATATGAATCTCAATAAGGAGCTCCAAGTCCTGTAAATGATGGAACCATATATACTCTTTGATCATCATTTACAAGTGAAGCAAAGAAGTCTGATTCTGCTGAGTTATATAAAATTCTTAGTGAATCTCTTAGTCATTGAATTGCTGCTCCAGCGATAAACACTGAACCTTCAAGAGCATAGACTGTTTTGTTGTCTCCTAGTTTTCAAGCAATTGTGGTTAGTAATTTATTTTTACTTTTAACTGGAGTGTGCCCTGTATTTACAAGTGTAAAACATCCTGTTCCGTAAGTATTTTTAACCATTCCTACTTCTGTACATAATTGTCCAAAGAGAGCTGACTGTTGATCTCCTGCAACTCCAGTGATTGGAACTTGTCCTTTAGCTTTGTTAGATCAATGATGAGGACTTACAACTCCATAGTGTCCGGATGAAGATTTTACTTCTGGTAAAATTTCTTTTGGAATTTCAAGTAAATCTAAAATTTCTTGATCTCAGTCTAAAGTATGAATGTTAAATAACATAGTTCTTGAAGCGTTAGAAACGTCAGTTGCATGAACTTTACCATCGGTTAATTTTCACATTAATCAAGTGTCAATTGTTCCTGCAAGTAATTTTCCTTCTTTTAATTTTGTTTTTGCTTCTTCTACATTTTTAAGAATTCAACGAATTTTTGTTCCACTAAAATATGGGTTAATAATTAATCCAGTTTTATCACTAAAGAAGTCTGATAATCCTTTTTCAATTAATGTTTCACAATAATCTGTTGTTCTTCTATCTTGTCACACAATCGCGTTATATACAGGTAAACCTGTTTCTTTATCTCATAAAACAACTGTTTCCCTTTGGTTTGTAATCCCTAAAGCGACAATATCGTGGGATTTAATTTTTGCTTTGTGTTTTGCACTTTGCATTGTTGAAAGTTGTGTATTTCAAATTTCTAATGGGTCGTGTTCCACTCAACCAGATTTAGGGAAGTATTGTGTAAATTCACTTTGACTACTTGCTTTAATATTTCCATTATGGTCTACCACTAGTGTTCTACAGGAAGTGGTACCTGAATCTAATGTGATAATAAATTTATCTTTCATTTTTCTCCTTATTTGTTTTTTTCAAATTTATAATTACTAATTTGAGCATAAACAATTTTATCGTTTAAATATTCGTTGTATTTTTTTTGATCTTTAAGAGTTCATAACATTAAAGGCATGTTAATTTTTTGATAACGTTTTTTATCTTTATCATATAAAACCGTTCAAGGATTTAAGAATTGACACACTTGTTTCATTTCATCTATAGAAACTGATTGGAATTGAGTTTCTGTTCAAAATAGAAATCCAAGTTGATATTTTGAACTTAACTTGTGCATATTTCTAAGCGTTTGAAAGTTAAAAGATGAAAAAACTATTTTTTGAAAATATGCTTGTCCATATTTGTTTGCAAGTTTGTGTAATTCTTCTTCTATTCCTTTATATTCTTTTTGATCAGTTTTAATTTCAACATTAATAATTTTAAATAAATTTAAGTATTTATCTAAAAATTCTTCTAATGTGAGTATTGTTTGTTTTCTTGTACTTTTTTTAAAAAAGAGGCTGTGATCATCTTTTTTAAGTTCTTCCAAAGTACAAAATTCAATTTCTTTTTTAGTTAATGCTGTTCTGTTTGTCGTTTCATCATGGATAATAACTAATTTTTTATCTTTAGTTAAATGAACATCAAGTTCAACACCATCAAAATTGAATTGATAAGCCATTTCAAAGGCTAATTCGGTATTTTCTGGGGCAATTGCAGAGTATCCTCTGTGTCCTAAAATTAATTGTTTGTTATGCATTTTCTAATGTTCTCCATCTGTAGTTTGTTTTACCTAATTTTTTAAGTTCAATTGTGTTAGCAATATGCACAGCAAGTCCTGCAAGTAGTCCAAGAAGTGCGATTGCCAATGTAATAACTAAAATAATTTGGTAGCCTTGTATTGAAGTATTATCTGCTCCTGTTGGTGTGTAATATTTACCAACTGCTCCTGTAATTTGGTATAGTCAAGCATCTGTTGAAAAACCAATAAAAGAAAGAACAGCAACACTTGAAGCATAAGAATTTTTTTCTAAGTGAATTTCACCAATTTGAGCATATCTTAAAGTAACCATTGCTCATGAAAGAATTCCTGCTAATAGATAGAGAATTGAACTGAAAACAATTACTCAAACATTTGCTGATTTTGGAACAAAACCAAGTAAGATTATTGCTCCAAGTAGAATAATTCCAATTCCTGTAACAATAATTAAGAAAAGAACATATGATCTAAATTTATCAGCTCATCTTCCTATAAAGGTGGAAACTAATGTTCTTAATCCATAAGTTCTAATTCCTCCTAAAATAGTCACAAGAATCGCTGGTGCTAAGTATCCATTTTGCATTAATTGAATTAAATAGTAAGCAAAAACACTTTGAAATGTATACATACCCATTACAAAAATTGATAATGCTCATAATTTTCAATTTTTTAATGCTTTAAAAACAGAAATTATACTTTTTTTCAATCTAGCTCATGAAGCTTTTTCTGTATCTTTATCTTGTTTTTTCTCTGGAACAAGAATTAGTACAAAGATTGATGTAGCAACTAAAAAGGTTGCAATTAAGAAAGCATAAACAGCAAAAGGTATTGCACTTCCATTTGCTCTTGGAACTCATACATTAGTAACTAATAGTCCTAATAGAAATACAAAGAATAAACCGATAATTCCGTTTGCTGTTCCTTGAATTCCATATGCTAAGCCTTGATTTTCTTTTGTTGTTTGTTGTGAAACAAGTTTTCATAAAGGTGTTCAGAATACAAGAGTAGAACTAACACCTCATAACGCTCAAATTATTGAATATTGAATAAATAATGAATTTGGATTTAAACTTTTTGAATTTCAAATTGTAGCTCCAAATCATAAAGTTATTGCTCCTGTTGAAAAGACAGCGATAGACAACAACCATCTTGAACTGAACTTATTGGCTAAAAAACCGCCAGGAAGTTGAGTAATTAGTGTTACATAACCAATAATTGATGTTAAAGTAGCAACTTGATCTTCTTTAATGTTTAAGTATTCGTGTAAGTTTGGAATGATGTTTTTAATATAGTATGGTGCTGCTATTACAAAAACATCAGAAGCTGCTAAAATTATTAAGGCAATAATTTGTCTTCAGGTTAAACCTTTTAATTTAGCTAACATTTTGCCCTCCTAAAATTTAAAATCTAACTGTATATTTAGGATTAAAGTTTTCTTTTTTAGTTAATTTTAGTCCTGATTCTTCAACTAATTTTGCAATTTCAATAGCAATTGCAGGTGCTGAGGCAATAGCTGGTGATTGCATTCCAGCTGCGTTAATAAATTTTTTGTTATCTTTAGCAGATCTAATAACAAAATCGTTTGTTTCTACATCAATAGGTCTTGAACCTGCTAAAGTCATAATTGTTTTTTCAAGTCTAATTGAAGGAATAATTTCTTTTCCAATTTCTCCAATATAGTCAAATTTTGCTTTTGTAACAAGTCTTGTTTCTTCTTTTGGTACACCTTCTTCAGCAGTAGGTCCCACTAAAACATGTCCATCAAGCATTGGTGCAACAATAACACCTTTTCCGTGAATTGTAGGAACTTTAAAACAAATTGAGTTTACTATTCCACCTTCACTACGTGCTAAAATTCTGTATTCTCCACGTCTTGTTGTTTGTTTAAAGTCGCCATATCCTGCTTTTTGTGCAAGGACATCTGCATAGTGACCAGCAGCATTAATTACAACTTTTGAATGTAATTTTTCGCCACTTTTTAAAGTGATTTCAAATTCATCATTTACATATTTAATATCTGTAACTTCAGAATTGTTTTTTAATGTTGTACCATTTTGTTCGCTTGCTCCAAGAAAAGCATATGTCGCTCTTACTGGATCAATTGCTCATGAACTTGTGCATAAAAGTGCTCCATGAACTTTTGGATTAACATTTGGTTCTTTTTTTAGTACTTCTTCTTTAGAAAGCACTTTTAAAAATTCTTTTGGAACTTTATTTGTTAAACCTCTATCATATAACATATGTACATGCTTCATTTCTTCTTCATTAAAAGCTAAAATTAATGAATCAACTTGTGCTCTTGGAAAATCTAAATCTTTAAAAATTTTCTCTCTTCATAACTGATTTCCAAGAACATTTAGTTTAGCTTCGATTTTTCCTGGATCAGGATCAAAACCACCATGTATTGCACCTGAGTTTCCTCTGGAAGTTTCATCTGCAAATACTGGATTTTTTTCTAATAATAGATTTTTCATATTATATTGAGACAACTCATAAGCAATCGAAGCACCTATGATTCCCCCACCTATAATAATTACATCGTATTTTTCGTTTTTCACAATACCACCTCCCAATTTTTGTGGTAATAATATTATATATAAAAATTGATAAAAATTCAAATTTTTCTTTTATTTGTTCAAAAAATATTATTTAGAATGAACAAATAATTTTTTTATTTGAAAATTACTTAAAAAAATGGGCAAAATAAGTGTTTTTGATTTTTTGATAAAAATAAAAAACATAAACCATAAATACAGTTTATGCTTATTTAATAAATATATTGATATATTTTATGATTTAAAGTCTACTAAATCACGTAAATATTTTGATGGTTTGTATTTAATTGCTCTTTTTTGTGGAACAACTTGTTCTTCACCTGTAAAACTATTTACAATTTTTCTTTGTGATCTAACAACAGTAGAGAAGATTCCAAAATCAGCTAATGTAACTTTTTCTTCTGCTAATAATTGTTCTTTTAAAACAAATAACATTGTTTCTAAAATATGATCTAGTTGTTTTGGACTAACTTTTAAATTTTCATCTAATCTATCAACTACATCGTTTATAAATTCTTTTTTTGTCATATTTTCCTTTAATTTGCTTTATTTTATAAAATTTAAATATATATAATTTTATACTAAAAATATATTTTTATAGATATTTTTATAAAAATATTAATAATTAGTTATTCTAATTTTATACAAAAATTAAAAATATATCAAATTTTTATTGTTTTTTTATTAAAACAAAAACAATTTGCTATACTTCTTTTTGTTAATATAAAGTTTATTTTTAAATTTAAATAATGCTTTAAAGATAATGTTTTTTATTTAAAAAAATTTTCTACAAAAAAATTGAACACATTGCAAAAAAGTGCTATAATAATAGTATAAATACATTTTCACAATCCTAATTAATTAAGATTAACTTAATTAATGAAAAAAACTCCATTCGGCCAAAATGGAGTTTTTATATAAGGTTGTGGAAAATGTATTAACTTTTTTTTATAATTTAATTAATACTAAAATTATAATCAACAAGATTAAAATTCTTTCCATTTTTTACCCTTATTTTAAATACATTTTTCACCTCCTTCTGTGACTAAAATATTAGTCACATTTTAATATTACCACAGAATTTATTTTGTTACGAAAATACGGAAAAAATTGGGATTTTTGATTTATTTTTCCTAAAATTTTTTCCATTTTAACTAAAATTAATTTATAAATATTATGATTATTTTTTATCTCTTTATTTTCAATGAAGAATAACCTTTTTTCAGCATTTAAGAATTAAAACTTAGTTATAATATATGGTTTACTTTTGCATTAGAAACAAAAATATTTTAATTATCATTATATATCACTAAATAGGATATTTTGATTAATAATTTGCAAATTTTTATAAAAATTTCAGAAAAAGTGCTATACTATAATCAATAAGATTAAAATTCTTTCCACTTTTTTAACTAAGTGGAATAACTTTCTCGATGATATCATTGAGAAAGTTTTTTAATTTTAAATTAAAGGACTTTCATCTTTTTTAATTTTTTTGAAATTAATTAAATGCTGTCAATTTCATAATTTAACATACTCATTAAGGATTTTTAATAAATTTTCAATATAGTCTAAAGTCCGTTATTTCTTTCAATGTGTTTTTCATTTTCTCTCCTTTTTACTTTATTATTTTAGTTTATAATTGTTTTATTATGAAAATATTAAAAAATAATTATGTTATTACTGGACTTTTTGCGTTGGCAGTTTCTATTTGTTTAATAATTCCTCTAATATTACTTAATGTTCCGAAAACGGAATTATGATATGGAAATAATCCAGATGTTCTTAAACTAGATTACACTTCAGAAAAACATCCATACATAGCAACTAATGAAAACATTAAATATATACTTAATGAAGAAATATATAAAAAAATAGAGAAATTTATAAAAGAAAGTAAAGAAAATAACTCAATCATTAGGGATAGATATGGAAATCAAGTATTCACCAACATTGACTACTCTTTACTAGAAGATATTTTAAGAAATAAAGGTAGTGTAGAAGTGCTAAATGCTTTTAAAATTGTAATGACTAATAACTTTATAACAATTAACGCAGTGCTTGGTACTTTTCTTGCAATTTCAGGTTCTATTACCATTATTAGTCCTTTATTGTTATTTAAAAATTATAAGTTTGTTAGAAAGTAGTTTGTGCTACTTTTTTTATTTTTACTATTTTTCTATTATTAAGGAAAGGTAAGGTTTCTTTGTTATTTGCTCTAATTGGGGTATTGAAATAATTTTAAAGTGCCCGTAAGGTAATGAACTTACCAGTTTTCCTTTTGTCTCTGTTATTGGTATTGAGTATGTTGTTTTTGTATCATATTTTACATTCTTCCAACTCTTCTTGTCGATTTGGTCTCTATATTTAAAAACTAACTGCTCTTCGCTATTGTCGAATAAGGGGTTAATTTTATAATCTTAAAAATTATTAGTTATTACAATATTTAAGTCAAAATTAACAGCAACATACATACTTATAATGGAGTCGAACTTCTCATACCCTACTTGCTTAAATAAGGTAGGTAATAATTCCATTGTTTTTTGTCTTTCTTGGTCACCTATACCTGCTAGGAGCATTACTTCTATTAGTCTTTTTTCATCAAAATCTAACTTTCTTTTATATAAACTAGAACTTTCTATTTCTTTCATTACTTTAAGCATTTTCTCGTTTGCTGCTTTTTGTCATAAATAGTTCAGTCCTTCTTGCTCTAATTTTTCTTGTCAATTGTCTTCTGCAGTCATATATTTAGAATTATCTACTAAATATTTATAAGTCTCTACTGCTTCGTTATATAGTCATTTATATAATTGTTCTGTGTTCTTTTTTATTTTTCTCCTTGTTCTGTTTCTAATAAAATATATAAATCACCAAAATTAACTGAAATATACATTTCTATAATAGGTTGAATATCGTTTGTTTCTGCTGCTTCAATTAATGCTGGTAATAATTCCATTGTTTTTTGTTGAAGGCTTGGGCACCCAAGTCCTCCTAGCATCATTAGTTTTATTGTTTGTTTATGATTTCAATTAAGTCATTTATAAAAACTAATTTTTTCTATTTCTTTCATTATTTTAATCATTTTCTCGTTTGCTGCTTTTGGTCATAAATAGTCAACCTCATTTAAAGCACTATTTACTTTTTTTTCTCAATTTTCTTCTGCAACTACTTTATTTTCTCTTATTAAACGTCTATAATTACCAATTGCTCTTTCTAATAAGACTTCGTTTAATTTTCATATGTTCATTTTTATTTCTCTCTTTCTATAATTTCTTAAATCTTTCAAAATAGGAACCTTTAATGGACAATCTGATGATGGTAGAACAGAAGAACAATATGAAACA
>NZ_JBTGVD010000030.1:0-13771 GCF_054343395.1 Mycoplasma sp. CB776 | reverse complement strand
TTTTATCAAAAATGGTATAAAGAAAAAACAAAAACAATAAAATCAACCAAAAAAAACAAAAACAATAAAATCAACCAAAAAAATGGTTGATTTTGTCTTTTTTGCTATTAACTGGGAAACTCGGGAAAATAAGGACTCTAATCCTTATTTTTTTACTATTCAAAAATTTGTATTGTCTGAAATTTCTAAAATTTTTTTACTTTCTTTAAAATGTTCATCGCGACTTATGATATCTAAAATTTCAAAATTTTGATTTTCAAGAATTGTTTTTAATTCATTTTTAGAATATAAATGTAAAAAATCACAAATTTTATCTTCGTTTTTGAAAATAAAATCACCATATTTTTCAAATCTAAATTCATTTTTACATTCTTCTATAAAGTTTTTATAATATTCTAAATATTCTACTTCTTCTCTATCGTGACAAGAAAAAATGAATATTCCCTTTTCCTTTAAAACTCTAAATACTTCTTTTAAAGCGTTTATTCTGGATTTTTCACTTGGTATTCCAGGTCAACCATTAAAGGAAAATAAAACATAATCAAAAGAATTATCTTTAAAAGATAATCTTGATGCATCTTCAACTTTAAATTCAATATTATATTTTTTGGATAAATTGATTTCTTTTGCTTTTTCTATCATATTTTGTGAAATATCAATCGCGGTTATATTTTGATAACCGAGTTCGTAAAGAGCAAATGTTGTTCTACCAACACCACAACCTAAATCTAAAATTTTTAATTCTTTATTTGGAAAATATTTATCAATTAAAAATTTTTCTGATTCTCACAATCCTATTTCTTGAAAGTCTTTTTTATATCTTTCAACTGTTTTTCTTTCTTGAAAAACTTTTTTATTATTTAAGTTCATTTAAATTAAATTCAATTAAGTCTTTTGTTCAGTGTATTTCTTGATCTGAAAAAGTAATGGATCTTAAGTCATTAATAGAACTGGAAACAAAAGGAAAAATCTTTAATTCAAGTTGCATTATTATTTTATTTTCTTCAGAGTTAGTTTCTTTAAATACATAAAAGTCAACATTTTCAATAATCTCTTTTGTAATTGATGTTATAAAAGGATATATTGAAGTTTTATCTTTTCTTGATATAAACTTAGTTGCTCTTGGTAAATTATCTCAGTTATTATAGATTTTTTCTTTTTCTTTATCATAAACAGCAATTAATAATTTATTAAATATAGCACTTTTTAATGTATCTTTTTCTTGGTTTGTAATAGAAAGTGTTATTTTTTGTTTTTCATTAGTTATATTCATATTACTAATGCTATTTTCAATTTTGGATTTTAATTTATACTTATTAATTATTTCTATTGCTTCATTTTCAAGTAAATAAACTGAAAAGGGATTAGAAATTAAACTACCATTTTGATTTTTTTCAAATTTTCTAAATCCTGAAAATTCAAAATATTTATGATAAGAATCTGTAACTCCTGTATTATTATCAATTTGTTTAATAGAGACTTCAACTTGCATAGTCCCTTCTAAATCGTTAGCAGATACCCCAACAACTTCATAATTATATTTTGGTTTAGTTGAATCTTCGTGTTTTTCAAAAAATAAAGTACTTAATGAAGGATTTAAAACAATATTTTTATCTTTGAAAAGTTGTTTTAAATTTTCTTTATTTCCTGAACCTAAATATTCATAATTTAAAGTGAAATCATCAGTTGTTGATGAATTTTGCAATTCTCTAAAACTATCAATATTTGAATTATATTGTAGCATTGAAGCAACTAAAGAAGGAAATAATTTTAGTACGCTTGAGCTTGTTAAATCTTTTTTTGTTAAAAAGTTTTCTCTTTCATCAACTGTATTTGTTGAATTAGTTTTAAATCCTTGTAAAGATATGGCGATGTTTTTATCTTGATGATTTTTAATAAAAATTAAAACTAAATCACTAATTTTTCCTGCTGAATTATTAATTTTATCTACATTTGGAAAAATAACTCTTATCTTATATTCTTCTTGTAATTCTCATTTAATTGAAATGTTTTGAGCAATTAAATCAGGAGCATCTTTATATTTATAATAAAAAGAAAGTGCATCTAATTGTTTATTTCTTTCTGTTACTTCTAGTGTTGTTGGAAAATCTTTTAAAGATGCAAAAACATCTGTATTTTGCTGTTTATTGTCGTTTTCATCGTTGTTTAAAGTGTTATTAGAAGAATTATTATTTCCTGCTTGTGTATTGGAATTTGTATTTGTTGAAGTATTTATATTTTCACTTGGATTTGTGATTTTTGGTTGTTCTGGTTTTATTGAATCTTCATTTGTTGTTTTTTCAGTTTTATTCTGCCCACATGCTACTCAAGATAAAGTAATAGGTGATAAAACTATAAATGATTTTCAAAATTTAAAATGATTTTTATTTTTTTTCATAATTATTATTTTATCACTTTTAAAGTAATAAAAAAAACAAACCATTTTTGGTTTGCTTTAAATTTAACGTTTTGATTTGTCATATGGTTGTCCAACTGCAGCTGGAGCAATCGCCCTTTTCGATGTAAATATTAAAATAAATATTGTAATCAAGAATGGTGTAGCTGTAATTAAGAAACCATATTGACTTGCAGCTGCTAACACCCCTGTGTTTGATGCTTGTAGTGTTAAAGCTGTTCCGTAAATTAATGAGAAGATTATAGTTACAAAGAAGATTCAGGAAGTTCTTCATCTACCCATAATTAAAATAGTAAGAGCTAAGAATCCAAATCCACCGGCATTTCCTGTAAAACTAATTCCTTTTCATTGATAGAAAATTCCTCCTCCAAGTCCAGCAAGTAATCCAGAAATAATTAATCCTTGTCATTTGTAGAAATTAACATTAATTCCAGCAACGTCTGCTGCTTGTGGATTTTCTCCGATAGCTTTTAGTCTTAAACCTCATTTTGTTTTATTTAATGTTATTAGAGCAACAAGAAATACAACTAATATTAAAGCTAATTTAAGAGAAACAATATTTTTAAGATTTGCAAATGAATCTTGAGATCATGCTAATTCTTGTGTATATTGTGAGAATTTATTAGCATCCCCAAAAGTTCTTAAGAAGAAAATACTTAGTGCAGGAGCTAATAAGTTTATTGCAACCCCTGAAATAATATGATCTCCTTTTAATTTAATGGTAACAAAACCATGTAATAATGCAAATAAGGCAGTTGCCAATGAAGAAATTATTAATAATGGTATTTGCATTCAGGCACTTTCTACTTTAAATAAATAGTTAAGTAGCCCATAAACAGTAGCACCAATTATTAACATCCCTTCAATTCCGATATTAACAATTCCAACTCTTTCACTAAACATTCCAGAAAGTGCTGAAAAACCAAGAATAACAAACAGTAGAACTGATGAAACTAAAATTATTGAAAATATTGCCATTTTATATTACCTCAATTCTAATTCATTTATGTTCATTTTTCATATTTTGTACAATTAAATCTTTTTCTTTGATGTATTGAGCTTTTAATTCAACTCTATTTGCTTTGTATTGGTCTTTTAAAACTTTTAAGTCATAGAAACCAAGTTCAGAAAGTTGTTTATTAATTTCTCTTCTTTTTTCAGATAACTCTCTAAATAACTCAATTTTTTGCTCTTCGTTAATGTCTTTTTGATTCATAGCTTTTTTAAAGAAATCGGATTTAAGTTCATTTTGAAGAACTTTTCATTGTAGTTTGTTTGGTTCGTTTGTTAATTCGATTATTTTAATAGATAATTTGTTGTTTTTTCTCATAATTTTTTTACTAAATCAATATGCTTTAAAGATGCTAATTTTATGTTCTTTTGATAAATTTGATAATTTATTTAAAAATCTTGTATTAATTAATAATTCTTTTTCAAGGTGTTTAATATATTCATTAAGTGTAGCATTTTGACTTAATTTATTATTATTTTTAAAGTTTATAAATTCTTGAATATATTCTGCTTTTGCTTTTTTAAATACATAAGGTTTTTCTTTATGTAAATTTTGCAAGTGTTTAATATAATCATTTAAAACTTCTAATCTTCTACTTCATAGTTCAATTGTTTCTGAAGAATTATTTTTATTTTTAATTTGTTTTTTAATTTTTGTTCTTATTTGTTTATATTCATAAATCTTTCTATTTTCATGATAGAAATAATGACTTTTAACTAAGAAAATAAATTTAATAAATTTAGAAACTGGTTTAAATTTAAAGAAAATTACGGCGATAGCAGCAAAGTAAATGATTAATCCTGAAATCATTTGAACAGCTTGTGCATCTAATTTTGGATTTAAAATTTGAATATTATCTGAACCAACTGTTAAAAGTGAATAGAATATTGCTGTAAAAATAATTCCTATAGGTGAATTATAAGCCAGCAAGGAAACTGCTATAGCATCAAATCCTAAAGGTTCTGGAGATGAAAGTATAGGTAGATTTTGTCTTGAGAAAACAAATCAAAGGAATCCTGCTATTCCTGCTAAAAGTGCTGAAACACTTAAAATAGATATAATTAATAATTTTTCATTTGTTCCAGAATATTTAGAAGCATTTTTGTTAAATCCAGTCATTTTAATTTTATAACCAATAGGTGTTTTTTTGATTATAAATCAAACTGTTATAGCAAAAATAAATGATAGTCCTAATAAAATTCCTGCAAATGCTTGTGAATTAAAAAAATCATTTTCAAAAATTATTTTTTTAGATATTGGTAAATCTGTTAAACCTGGAGGTAAAGTAAAAGGAAGGCCTTGAATTTTCCCAACAAGTAATTGATAAGCAATATAGTAAATAATTCAATTTAATAAAATTGTTGAAATAACTTCATTTATATTAAAGAATGCTTTTAGTAATCCAGCAATCATCCCTACAAAAACTGCTGCAACTAATCCTGCTAAAAGTCCAACTATTAAATGTCATCCTTTAACAACTATTTCGGTATTACTGGTTGAACCTAAATAACTTACCACAACAAAACAAACAAGACCTGAAGCCATCATTTGCCCTGGTATTCCTATATTAAACATCGATGCTTTAAATCCAACACCAACAGCAATTGATGCAAATATAAATACTGAAATAGTAATTAAAAATCTATAAATAAACTCTTCTTTTAATGAAGAATTTATAATTTGGTAATAAATTTCAAACGGATTAGAACCTAAAGATGCAATAAAGATAGAAGCAATTATCATTCCAAAGAATAATGCTCATAAAGAACTAAATATTTTCTTTCTTGCATTTGTATTATCTTCTTCAAAAAAGAAGTTTGAAAATCTTTTAAATAAAGATATTTTCTTTTCTTCTACTTTATTCATTGTGTACTCCTGCCATTAATAATCCTATTTCGTTTCTTGTAATATTTTTTACATCTCTTTTGTCTGAAACTTTTCCTTTGTTAATAACTACTACTGAATCTGCTAAAGCAAAAATTTCATCTAATTCGTAAGATATTAGTAAAATAGTTTTACCTGCCGCTTTTTCTTGTAGTATTTTGTTATGAATAATGTTAATTGCTCCAACATCTAATCCACGAGTTGGTTGAACAATGATAATAAAATCGTGTTCAGTTAACATCTCACGCCCAACAATTGCTTTTTGTTGGTTTCCACCTGATAATGATCTAGCTTTGGATTTTCCATCTCTTCCACCACGAACATCATATTCAGTTTGTATTTCTTTATAAAAATTGTGAATTTTTTTAGTTGATAAAATTCCTAAATTTTTGAATGATTTATCTTTTAGTCTTCTAATTATTGAATTATCTCCAATTGTAAAATCTAAAACTAAACCATATTTATGTCTATCACCTGGAATATATGAAATTCCTTCTTCTTTCTTTTTACTTACTGACATATGAGTGATATCTTTTTCAAGAATTTGCCCTTTTTCATCTTCTTTATAAAGGATAATGTTACCATGCGAAGGTTTTAACATTCCTGAAGCAACAAATTCAATTTCTTCTTGTCCGTTACCTTCAACTCCAGCAATTGCTAAAATTTCTCCTTTGTTGATTGTAAATGAAACATCTTCAATTCCTTTTAGATGTTTGGCACTAACGTTTCTAAACTCAAAACCAACTTTTGTAAAGTTGTTTTCAGTGTTGTTTTTGGGCATTACTACCTTTTTACCAACCATTGCTTCTGAAATTTCTGAAATTGAAACATTTTTTAAAGAATTAAAGTGTCCAACAACTTCTCCGTGTCTAATAACGGTTGCTTCATCAGAAACTGATTTAACTTCATTTAATTTATGAGAAATAAAAATAATTGTTTTTCCATTTTCTCTAAAGATTTTCATTGTTTCTAATAAACCTTCAATTTCTTGTGGGTTTAGAACCGCAGTAGGTTCATCAAACACAAGAATTTCAGCATCACGGTAAAGCATTTTCATAATTTCTACTTTTTGTTGTGTAGAAACAGTAGCATCACCTGTTTTTTGATTTAAATCAAAATTTAAATTATATTTTTTTTGTATAGTTTGTATTTTTTGAATTGCTAATTTTTTATCTAAAAAACCTCTATGTGTAAATTCATCACCTAAAATAATGTTTTCTAAATTAGTATATGCATCAACAAGTTTAAAATGTTGATGAACCATACCAATTCCTAAATCATTAGCTTGGTTAGGATCTTTAATATACATACTGTGACCATTTATTTTAATTTGACCACTAGTAGGTGTATAAAGACCGAATAGAATTGACATTAAAGTACTTTTTCCAGCACCATTTTCACCAATTAAAGCATGAATGGTACCTTTTTTGATTTTAATATTAATGTTCTTATTGGCAATTATTGTTCCAAATTCTTTTGTAACATTAATAAATTCAATTGCATTTTCTACTTTATTAACTGTATTTTCCATTTTTCTCTTTCCTATATAATTTTAACAAATAAACAAATAAAAAAATAACATAAAAGTTATTTTTTTATTTTAATCTAATTGTTATAGTAGATTATTGGATTATTTTAATAAGATTATGAACCTTGGTGTGTTGTGTCGTTACCAGGTTGTGAAGCAGTATTGCTTCCTTGTGATTGACTTCCTTGATCACCTGTTGTATTTGTAGTTGGAGTAGTTTGTCCTGTTGGGGTTCCTGAACCTTCTGTTTGTCCAGAAGGATTTTGTGCTCCTGGTTGAGCTGCTGCTCCATCAGCTTGTCCTGTACCATTTTGTGTTCCTGAAGTTGTTGAATCAGTTGTACCTCCTCCAGAAGGGTTTTGTGGGTTGTTATTTGCCCCCCCCTGTTGTGTTCCTCCAGGGTTTGATGGTGCAGCAGGTTGTTCTGGAGTTGTTGCTTTTCCTGTTTGTTTGTTAATTTCTGCAGCTAATGAATTTAAAGTAGTTTGGTTACTTGCTGCTCCTGCTGGATCCATAACTGGAATACTTAAAAGAGTTTTAGCTTCTGCTTTTTTAGCTTTTGTAACAAGTTCTTTGAATTTTGTTGCTGCTTTGTCTAATGAAGCATCTGCTGCAGCTTTTTCACTAATTTGTGATTTTGCTAATCCAACAAAATCATCTCAGTATCCTAATTTAACATGAGCATTTTTTGTTCCTTCAGCAAATGTTGAAATAATATCTGAAGCTGCTCCTTTTTTAGTAAATAAGTCAGCTAATACTCTAAATAAAGTATTTCCGATTCTTTTTTCAATTGATGTAAAGAATAGTGTTTTTGAATCTTCAAAAGTTAATGATTGATCTGTATCCACACCAATTACAAATTGACCTTTATTTGATTTTTTAATTTGATCAATAGTTGTAGAAGTTAAACTTCCTGCAACTGGTAAAACAACTTTTGGTGTTTCAGTTGTTACTACTGAATTAACTTTTGGTGTTGATGTTGCATCTGCTTTAAATCCTGTATCTAAAGTTAATGTGTCTGCTGTTAATTTTGTAACTTTAGGGTTATTAGCATTGTAGTATTTAATTCCTGTTAAGTATCCTGCAATAAAGTCAGTAACTCCAGCTCCTAATCCTCCACCAAATGCTGCAACTTTTCTTTTTGCATCATCAGTTTCTTTAGTTGAGAAGTAGTCAGCTGTTGCATAACCTGCAATTCATCCTGCTTCATCTGTGTTGTAGTTTAATGAAATAAATCTACCTGATGGTAATTCTGAATCTGGTAAATCTCAGTCAATTGCAATAACAATAATTCCTTTTTGGTTGAATTTTTCTTTATTTACTTTATATCAGTTTAAAAAAGCACCTTTTTGTTGGAATCCAGTTAACACTCAAACATTAGAATCAGTTGTTAATAATGAATTATAACTTTTTTCTAAGTTAGATGAATCTCCCAATACATATTTGTTAGCTTTTGATTTGGTTTGGAATGATAATTGAGAAATTGCTTCTCAAGCTGATTGGTTAAATGATTTATCATTAACATTTCCTCCAGCTGTTAATAAAGTAATTTTCAATTCTTTAGCTGTTTTATCTGTGATTGCTTTTTGTATTTCTGGAGCTTTTTGGTCTACTAATGCTTTAATACCTGAGTAATCAGTTGTATAGTAATTGTTTTTATCTCCACATGAAACAACAGTTGCTAAAGTTGCAAATCCTGTTAATGTTCCACCGAGTCCTAATAATAATTTTTTACTTAATTTCATATTATTCCTTTATTTTATTATTTTTTAATATATATAATATTCACTTAATATTTGAAATTTTTCGAAAATTTGAATATCATATACATTAATTTTACCACTTTTTGAATTTTTTGCATAAAAGTGGAATAAAAAATGCATTTTATTGAAAAAAATGCAAATTTTTTGAATTTTTGAACTATTTTACTACTTCTAAATCTTTATGTGAAAATTTTGTAGGAGTTTTCCTACCAAATACTTCAATTTCTACTCAAGAATCACCTAATCTATCATCAGTTTCTATGATTGTTCCTTCTTCGCCTTCAAAACTACCTTCAATAACTCTAACTACGACATTAGGTTTGAAAGGTGAATCAATGATTCCAGCATTGTATTTTTCTCAACCTTTTTTTTCTGCTTCAAACATTTTTTTGATTTCGCGGTTAGAAACTGGTGTTGGTTTAGCTCCTTTTCCTGATGAACCAACAAGTCCAGTAACATATTGAGTATTACGCACAATAAATCAGGCATCATCGGTCATAAGCATTTTAGCAAAAATGTAACCTTTATACAGATTCTCTGTTTTTACAACAAATGGTTCCCCTTTTATTTTTTTATCAATTTCTTTTTGAGTTAAATGTGGTACTGTAAACATTTTAATTTCTTCAAAAATACTATCTAAAAATTCTGATTTTATTCTGTTATTTAAAGACTCAATAACTTGTTCTTCTTTTCCTGATATGGTTGAAATCATATATCATTTAAAATTTTCTTTTTCCATTATTTAAAAACCTACTCCTATTGAATTTCAAATTAAAGTTGCAACGAAAGAAATAGAAACAAATAAAATTGAACAAATAACCACAAAGATAATAGTTCACATAAAGTTTTTATTAGCATCTTTACCTTTTGGTCACTTAATTCTTTTTATTTCTTTAATTCAATTTCTGAAATAATATTTTTTTTCTCTTTTCTTTTTGTTTCTTTTTTCTTTCATTATTTTTCTTCCTTGTGTAAAGTTTGAGAATTGCATTTTCTGCAAAACTTGTTGATTACTAATCTGTCATCTACAGATTTATTTTTAACATAATTTTTTGACTTGCAAACTTCACAAGCTAATGCAATTTTTTCTTTAGACATAGTTTATTAATTATATATTATTTTTGCAATTATTTGAAATATTCAACTGCTTCGAGTTTTACTTTTTCTAAAAACCTTTTAATTTTAAAGGATGATGTATAAAACTGATTAGATATTTCCTTAATTGTTTTGTTATTAAGATAATATAAATTTAAGATATTTAATTCTTCATGAGAAAACTTTTTAAAAAATCTTTGACAGTCTTCTTTAAAAAGATATTCTTTTGAATTTTCTGATTCTAGTTTGGTTAAAATTTCATCTTCAAATGAAATACTAAAATTCATTATTTTAGAATTATTTTTAGTAAATGATTTAGCATAAGTCATTAATTTATTAAACAAGATAGCATAAATTACACCTTTTTTGTCTTCTTGATTATATTTCTTTGCTATTTCTGCTACTTCTAAAACGATGGATAATCCATAAATATTAATATCTTCTCAAGTTAAAGGAATGTATTTGAATTTGCTAAAAACATTTTTAGAAGCCGCAATTACTAGTTCTTTATATTTTTCTATTTCCTTTTCTGATTTGTTCATCTTTTCCTTTGTTTTACTTTAATTTAAATAAAACAATTCCGGCTGCTACTGATACATTTAGTGATTGCACAGTTCCTTTTAAAGGGATATAAATATTTTGATCACACATTTTTTCTACACTTTTAGATATCCCATTTGCTTCGGAACCTAAAATTAATGCCAGTGGATAGTTAAATGTTGTTTGATTAATATCGATGGAATTGGAACTTAAAGTTGTTCCATAAATTCAGAATTTTTTTTCTTTTAGTTTAGTTATTGTTGCACTAATAGATGCAACTTTAATAAATTTCATATTTATAAATCCGCCAGATGATACTTTTAAAACTGTTGGGGTAATATCGACAGAACGTTCTTTAGGAAAAATAATATGATTAATTCCACTGGCATTTGCTGTTCTTATTATTGCTCCGAAATTGTGTGGGTCTTGAATATGATCTAAAATTAAGATTTTTTCTGGTTTATCTTTAAATATAACATTTAAATCATGTGTTTCAATATCACTGATTTGTGCAATAAAACCTTGATGGTTTTCTTTTGTCAGATTATCTAAATATTTGTAATCTTTTTTTATAACTTTAATATCTTTTTGTACTTTGATTAACTCTTCAGGTCTTGAAGAAAAAATTTGAATTATTGGTAATTTATGTTTTATTGCATCCAATACTGAATTTTTCCCACAAATATATTTTGCCATTATTTAAACTCTCTTTTCTTCTTTCTTTTATTTATTTTTCCATTATTTGTTTATAAAATATTTTTTTCATATAAGATTACTCTTAATTTATCTGCTTGATCGTATTTTTTCTGTTCTTTTAGTTCTTTTCATTTATAATAAATTTCTTTAATTTCTTGATCTAATTGTAAATTAACATAATTAAATCCAAGTAGTTTATAAATTTCAAATAAAGTTGCAAAGTCTTTATTTTTTTGTATTTTACTTATTTCTTTATTTGCTTGTGCAAATTTCAATTCAAGAAATAATTGCATTATTTTTTCAATCTTAGAAGTATCAATTACTAAATTACTTTTTTCTAAAAGAAATTGATAGTATGATTTAGTTAATTGTTGAATTTTATTTTTATTAGAAATAATAAGTTCATCACTTAAATCAACAGGAGAAAAAATATTAGTTGTTAAAATAATATTTCTAAAAGTGTCAGGTCCGTATAAAAAAGCAAAATCTTTTGCAAGCAAAATATTTCCTAATGATTTAGACATTTTGTAGCCATTTTTATTAATAAAACCAGCATGAATTCATTCCTTGGCAATTGCTTTATTAGTTAAAGCAAAATGCTGTGCATTTTCATTTTCATGATGGGGAAAAAGCAAATCAACACCACCAGCATGAATATCAATGGTTTTTTTATTAAAGTAATAATAAATCATTGCACAACACTCTGTATGTCATCCTGGACGTCCTTGTCCAAATTCAGAATCGTATTTTATACCTAATTCTGTATTCTTTCATAAAGAAAAATCCTGTATATTTTTCTTTTTTAAAGAATTATCTTCTTCGTTTTTCATATCTTCTAATTTGCGATTAGATAGACTTCCATAATTATTTATTGTTTTAACATCAAAGAAAACATTACCTTCACTTTTATAAGCATTTTTATTATCTAATAATTCTTTAATATAATTTTTAATTCAATCTAGTTTATCTGTAATTTTTAAAATTTTAGTTGGTTTAACAATATTATAAATTTTAAATAACTTTAGATATTCTTGATAATAAAATTCACTGATTTCTTTTTCGCTTTTATTTTCTTCAATTGCTTTTTGTATGATTTTATCATCAATATCAGTGATGTTGTGAAGATAATTTATTTGGTAATTAAAGTATTTTTTAACTCTATTTAAAATATCTATAAAAACAAGAGAGCGCATATTTCCAATATGCACATGGTTATAAACTGTTGGACCACATAAATAAATATTTTCTTCTTTCATTTTATTGATATTCCTTATTGTTTAATTTTTTAGTTTTTTGGTCATAATCAGGACAGTATTTATATACTATATCTCAAAATTCTTTTGAATGATTAGGGACAAAACAATGAGCTAATTCGTGGTAAATTACTGAATCAATGATATCTTTGGAAAAAGGGGATAATGCTTCTGAAAAATAAATTTCTTTTCTAAAAATATGATTAGTACCTCAAGTAGATTTTTTAACTCTTACAAATACTCTATTTTGATGTTTTATTCCCATTTCTTTTTCGATGTTTGTTAATCTCACTAATAAATATTTTAATAACTCTCTTTTTCTAATTTCTTCTATATATTCTATTACTTGCTTTTTAGTTTTTAAGAGTCTTGGTTGAAAACCAGTTCTTAAAGGAACGAATTTATATTTTCCAAAAAATAAATCAAAAAGGCAATGAATTTTTTCTCCAAATAAATAAAAATATCTATTGTCTAAATCTATATCTTTTGTAAATAAAGTAGTTATTATTTTATCTTTATATTTATTAAAAAAAGGTCTAATAAATTCTATTAATTGTTCATCATCAAGTATTTTTTCATTTTTAACTAAAATAAAATCTTTTTTTAATGCTATTTTTTGGGTATTTGAAGTAGTTACTTCTTGCTCAACTTTAATTGCTAAATTATCAATTATTAATTCTCTTGATACTTTTTGTTTTTCTTTACTTTCCATATTTTACCTACTTGTTGAAAAAGATTTTAATACTAAATAATCTTTTTTATTATTTGTTTGATATTTTTCAAAAGCTTCTTTAATAGCTTTTAGAGTTTCTGGGTTTATTCTTTCTTCTAATGAAGTGTTTATATCAAAAAGAATTTGATTGAGTTCATCTTCTAAGCAAATGATAACATAAGCTAACTCATTTTCGATTTCTAACCTTTGTGCTCTGTTTGAAAACACAATTAAAGAAAGAATAGGAAAATTTCCATCTAACATTTTTTTTATATGATAAATATGCTTATCATTTTGATAAATAGGATTAGAAATTTCAAAACTCTTATTTCCTAGGACTTTATTTAGTGTTTTTTCTGTTGAATTTCCTTTAATAACACCATTTATTGATTTTATTTCTACAATAATAATTGCTTTGTTTGTTAATAATATTCCATCAACTTCAAACAATTGATTATCATTGTATTTATACAAACTGCTTTCTAAAAAATAAAAATTATTTTTTTCTGCTCATTTTCTTAAAAGAAAATTAATATTTTTTTCTGCTTCTAAACCCAGTTGCTCTTGTTTAGACATTTTTTTAAAATATTTAAACCTTAAAAAAAGCAAAAAGAAAGTTATTAAAAGCATCAAAAACATACTTACACTAATTCCTGCAATTACCGATATTTGCTCTTGATTCATTTTTCCCCTTTATTTTTATTTAAATTATACTATTTTGTCTTTACAAATAAAAAGAAAAAGACAAGATAAATAAATATCTTGTCTAAAATTTTATTTATAAATAATTTATATGATAAATATTATTAAGCTACTGCTTTTCCTTCTGATCCTTCAGAACCTGGAGTAGGTGTTGAAGTTTCTGTTCCTGA
>NZ_JBTGVD010000029.1:0-13906 GCF_054343395.1 Mycoplasma sp. CB776 | reverse complement strand
AAAGTGACATTTTATATTGGGAATGGGGGGTGACATTTTATTTCTGTTTTAATAAATTTTCATAATTTATTTATAAAAAAAATATTATTGGTTTATAATTATATTAATAGTAATAAAAAATGGTTGCTGTTAGCAACCTTTTCATATATTTTTAAGGAGAAAAATGGATATTTTAGAAAAATTAAAAGAGAATTTTAGTTCAATTTTAGAAGCTTATTTTGAAAAAGAAGGAAGTCTTAATTTTTTAAGAATAAAAACAAATTTTACTGATTTGAATGATGTTGAAAAAATTTCAAGAAAAATATCTGACTTTTTAGATAAAGAAGATTTTATAAAAGAAGAATATTATTTAGATGTATTTTCCAAAGGTACTGACATTGATATAAATATAGAAAATATAGAAGAATTTACCAATAAAAAAATTCAAATTTGATTTAATAAAAAAGATTTTATTATAGGAAAATTAATCCAAAACAATGAAAATACTTTATTACTAGAAATTAATTTAAAAGGCAGAATGAAAAAAGAAGAAATAAATAAAGAAAAAATAGAAAAAATTAATTTATATATAAATATTTAGGAGAAAAATGGCAAGAAAATCTGTAAATTCTAAAAATATTTCAAAGAACAAAATATTTTTTAATCAATTAAAAGAAATTTCAGAATTTAGAAAAATAGATATACAAACAATTATGAAAATTCTTGAAGATTCTTTTATAAAAACAATTACTAAAAACTTAGATCCTGACGCTGAAATAGAACTAATTGTTGATTATGAAAATGAAAATATTAGATTAGTAAACAAAACAGCTTTAGTAGTTTCTGACGAAACTTATAATGAAGATATTGCAGCAGATGAAGGTTTAAAAACTTGTGAAATTTCCATTTCACAAGCAAAACAATTATTTGCACACAAAGTTCAAGAAGATGAAAAAGTTTCTATTGATATTGATTTTGAAACTTTGCCAAAAAATATATTTTCACCAGTTCAGCAACAATTTAAACAAAAAATTGCCGAACTTGTAAGAGAAGCTGTTTATCAAAAATATTCAACTTTAAAAGGAAAAGTAGTAAAAGCAAAATTAATTTCTAAATTAAGAGCAGGATACTTATATGAAATTGAAGACGATCAAGTTCATGCATTTATGCCTAAACACTTAGCTACAAATTCTAAAAAGAAGAATGAGCTTGGTTTAAGCGAAGATGTTTATATTGAAGATGTGCTTGAAGAAGTAAAAGATACACAAATAATTATTTCTAACTCATCAAATAACATCTTAAAAGACTTAATTGAAAAAGAAATTCCTGAAATTGCAGCAGGAGAAATAGAAATCTTTAGAATCGCAAGACACGCAGGTGAAAGATCAAAAGTTGCTATTAAATCTACATCTGGAACAGTGATTAATAATGTTGGAGCATTAGTTGGAAAATCCGGAAGCAGAATTGAATTAATAGTAAATGAACTCGGAGAAGAAAAAGTGGATATTATTGAATATTCAGAAGATTTAAACCAATTTATAGTAAATGCTTTAGCACCAACAAGAATAGTTTCTGTTTTACCATTTAAATCTAAAAAACTTAATAAAATTGTTGTTGTTGTTCCTGATTCACAACATTCGCTTGCTATTGGTAAAAAAGGAATTAATGTTACTTTAGCTTCTGAATTAACAAGATCAAGAATTGATATTTATTCTTATTCAAAAGCTTTAAATGATGGTTTTAAATTAAACTGAAATGGAAATATTAGTTCTGAAAGTGAATTAGAAACAATCGAAAACGAATTTAAAAATAGAACTTCAGCAAATGCTAAAATCAAAAAAGCACCTTATACTACTAATAAAACAAGAAATAGTAAATCTAAAATTAATCCTAATTATTTACTTGATGAATTTGATAAAGATATTCAAAAATATAACGAAGATTTTGGTTTAAATATTTCTGAAGAAACAGCAAATAGCGAACAAAAAGTAGAAAAAAATGATTCAACTTCAAAATCATCAACTAAAGTTGAAAAAGATTCTGTAGTTAAAAATAATAGAAAAGCAAATGTAAATAAATTTGATGGTGATAGCATTTTTGACAATGCATTTTCTGATTTTCAAGATAATATTGATAACAACAAACCAAAAACAGAAGAACTTTATACAAAAGAAGATTTAAAACAAATTAGTGAAGAAATTAAGAATTACAAAATGGATAATGATTTAGCTGAATTTGCTGGTTTAAATGATTTTGATTTTGATATAAATGATGCTGATTGAGATGATGAAGAAAATGAATAATGACTATTCAAGAAAATGCATTTTTTCAAACAATATCATCCCTATAACAAAATTAATGCGTTTTACTAAAACAAAGGAAAATACAGTAATTATAGACAAAAACAAAAATCTACAAGGGCGTGGAGCTTATATAGAAAATGTCAAAGAGAGCATTTTAAAAGCTTTTGAGAAAAAACTTCTTAATAAGTCTTTTAAAATGAATATAACAAAAGAAAATTACGATCAATTAAGAAAGGAAATAGAACTAATTTATGGCAAAGAAACACATTAGAAAATCTAATACAGAAGAAATTAAATCCCAGTTAGTTAGTGTAAAAACTGAATTAAAAGATGGTATTTTTATTTTTACAGGAGCAATGACAATTGCAGAATTTACAAAAAAAATTAATAAACCTGCTAATGAAATCATTACAAACCTTTTTAAAAAAGGAAAAATGTATACTTTAAATCATACACTTTCTGAAGATGAAATAGCTGAATTGTGTATTGAATATGGTTTTGATTTTCAAAAAGAAGTAGAAATAAATGCTTCCAACTTTATGGATGAAGTTGAAATAAGTGATCATGAAAGTGAACTTGAAAATAGAGTACCAATAATTACTATAATGGGACATGTTGATCATGGTAAAACAACATTATTAGATACTATAAGAAAAAGTAATGTTGCAAGTGGTGAAGCTGGTGGTATTACTCAACACACTGGTGCTTATCAAGTTGAATACCAAAACAAAAAAATAACCTTTTTAGACACTCCAGGTCACGAAGCATTTACAGAAATGCGTGCAAGAGGTGCAAAAATAACAGATATTGTTATTTTAGTAGTTGCTGCTGATGATGGAGTTATGCCTCAAACCATTGAGGCAATTGATCATGCAAGAAATGCAAAAGTTCCTATAATAGTTTTTGTTAACAAAATTGACAAACCTTCAATTGATATTGAAAGAGTAAAATCAGAACTTTCTACCCACAATATTCTTCCTGAAGAATGAGGAGGAGACAATATGTTTGTTTATGGCTCTGGTAAAACCGGTCAAGGACTAAACGACTTATTTGAAGCAATTAATTTACAAGCGGAAGTTCTTAATTTAAAAGCAAATAGAAATAGATATCCTATCGGTACAGTAGTTGAATCAAAATTAGATAAAGGTAAAGGAGTTACTGCAACATTAATTGTTCAAAATGGAACTCTTTATCCAAGAGATTTTATTGTTGCAGGTTCTAAATACGGAAAAATTAGAACAATGCATGATTCCCATGGACAAATTCTTGAAAAAGCAACTCCAGGTACTCCTGTAGTTGTTACTGGTTTAAATTATGTGCCTTTAGCAGGAGATAAATTCTTTGGTTTTCCAGAAGAAAAATTTGCTAAAAATTTAGCTGAAGAAAAAGCTTTTGTAGATAAACAAACACAACTAAAAGAAAGAAATTCCGTAATTTTTGAAGAAGGTAAAAAAGTTATTAATTTAATTATCAAAAGCGATGTGCACGGAACTTCAGAAGCTATAAAATCATCTTTAGAGAGATTAAAAAACGATGAAGCTTTTGTTAATGTAGTACATGCTTCTGTTGGAGATGTTACAAAAGCAGATATTTTACTTGCAGAAGCATCAAATGCAATTATTTATGTATTTAATACAAATGTCCCAAGCTCTATAAAACAGTTTGCAACTCAGCAAAAAATAGAGATAAAAGAATATTCTGTAATTTATAAAATCACCGAAGAAGTAGAGACTTTATTAAAAGGTTATAAAGAACCAAAATATGAAGAAGTTAATATAGGTGAAGCATTAGTTCTTAAACTTTTTAGTTATTCAAAAGTTGGGATTATTGCTGGATGTACTATGATTAGTGGTAAATTTAAAAATAACTGTAAAGTTAAAGTTATTAGAAAAAATAAAGTTATTTATACAGGAAAATTGGACTCTTTAAGAAAAGGTCCAAATGATGCTAAAGAAGTAGCAATGGGTATGGAATTTGGTTGTCATATTTATAAATATAACGAAATTCAAGTTGATGATACTATTCAAGCATTTGAAGATGTTTTAATTGAAGAATAATATGAACTCAATTACATTAAGAAAAAAAGAATCCCACTATTTTTTACTAGTTTCTAAAATTATAAGTGAAGAAATAACAAATGCTAATATAATTGGAGCAACTGTAAATGATGTAAAACTTTCTAACGATGGTTCACATTTAAAAATTTATTTAAGTTTTATAAAATCACCTCAAAAAGGTTTAGAAGCAATAAATAATGCAAAAGGATTTATTAGAACTCAATTATCCAAAATAGTAAATTCTAGAACAGTGCCACAATTACATTTCTTTTTAGATGAAGTATTAGACAATGCACAAAGAATAGAAGAAATACTTGCTAAAATCAAAGAAAAAGATAACTCTAAGTAAGTTATCTTTTTTTATTTAGGATTATTAATATAAAGTCATAAATTGAAAAAACATTTGGTTAAGCTTTCTCAGTTTAATGTATTAAAAAACTGTTTATGCCTGTTTTATGGGGCAAAACGGTTTTTATTTATCTGATTTAATTACATTTTATTGTGTTTTGATTTTTATTAATTCTCATTTAATTATTTTTTATTTTTCAATAACCCTTTTTTGAACTTCCTATATATTCTATTTTATTTTCTTCTTTTAATTTAGCAATATCACGTTCAATTGTTGTTTTAGACACTCCTAATATATTTTTAAGATTACTTCTTGTTATATTATTATTTACTTTCATTAACTCTAAAATTTTCTCTATTCGTTTTTTAGTATTTTGTTTTAAATTTTGGGCTTCATTTTGGGCTTCATTTTGGGCTTCATTTTGGGCTTCATTTTGGGCTTCATCTTCTATTTTATAATTTCTATTGAATAATGTAACAATCACGCCGTTATCAGAAATATAGTATTTAGGTTGTTTTTTAAAATCAGAATAATCTTCAAATATTCTTCTTACTCCTGTTGCATAGTTTTCTATCATATCAATTTTATCTAATGCATTTACAATGATTTTATTTCTTTTTGCAGCCATTCCCATTTTTATATTTTCAAGAGTTAAACCATCAGGTAAACTACCTGGTGAAAAAATTTGAACTCTATCTATATAAAATTCAATTTTTACATCACCGCTTAGTGTATAGTCTCTATGGCAATAACAATTTACAATAGCTTCTCTCAATGCTCTCTTAGGAATGTCTAAATACTCTTCTCTATCTGGTTTACCTGAAATGGTAACTCTTTTTCTATTGGATAAACTAGAAAAATACAATATCTCATCTAGCTGTTTTAAAATTGACCCAGTAAATTCTTTTTTATCTAAAAATTCAATAACTCCCTTATCTTGAAACACTGCGAATTTACTTATTGTTGGATTTTGATCACTTAACAACAAAGCAGCATTATTATATTTATCATTTTTGCCTTTTAACGATAAAGCATATATATCAAATTTTATATTTTTTTCTTTAAATCTATTTTCAATATATGTAAAAGTCAAATCATTTCTATCAATACTATTTGATTCAAAATCATTTGATGGATGATTTCTAATCATTCTTTCAATTTCATTAAAACTTGCAACTCTTTTTGTACTACCAACTCGAATAAAAATCCCTTTAGAATTAAATCCTTCTCCTTCTTTATAAAAATAAGGTTTCTCCTTACCTTCAGTTATTTTAATTTTAAAAGGTATTTCATTAGGAAGAATATCAATTAAGTTTATAACATTTGGACTAAAAGCATTTGACACTCAATTAGATAGCAATTGTTCTCATTCTTGTTTTTTATTTTCTATCAATTCTTTATCAATACTACCATCATCTCTAACTCCTAGATGTATTTCTCCACCCTTGCTGTTTAAAAAAGAAACTATTTCTGCTTTTAGTTTATTTGCTTTATCTGGAATATCAATTTTATATTCAATTTTACTATTTTCCATATATCTCCCTATTTATGCGTTTGTTGTTTTCAAATATCATTCAATGAATTTATTATATCCAACACTTTATTTATTATATTTAAATTTTAATATTGTTTTAAAATTCAGAAATAGTTGATTTATTATACTTTTTCTTTTAATTAAATTATACATAACATAACTTATTTTAGTTTAAATCAATTGAAAATTTAATTAATTTTCTAAATCTATGTTTTTAAATTAATTTTTATTTATTTTTTTATATTAATTTATAAATAGGGACTTTAATAATACTTCAATATTTAAAATTTTAGGAAAAACGAGCTTATTTTCCTAATTTTTTTCTTTTTTATTTGTTTTTTATAAAAAAAAGAAACTTTTAGATGGAGGAAAAAAATGGAAATTTATAAAATAGGAAAAATAGTTTCAAAAAACAAAAATTACATTATATTAGAAAGTTCATCAACAGGACATCTTATATATGTTGTCAATAGCGATAAATTTGAAAAAGGAGAAAATAGAAAAGTTTATATTTACAATTGAGAAAATGATTATCAAAAAACAACATATGGATTTGAAAATTTTAGAGAAAGAATTTTATTTGAAGATTTATTAACAATATCAGGTGTTGGTCCTAAAACAGCATTATCCTTTATTTCTGAAGGATGAGAAAAAGGAATTAATTTAATTGCAGAAGGTGATTGAGAAAGACTTTCAAAATATACTTATATATCACAAAAAATAGCAAGACAAATTGTTTTTGATTTTCAAAATAAATATAGAAAAATATTAAGTAATTTAAAATCCAAAGAAGAAAAAGTAGATGAAAACAGCACAGAAAATGAATCTCATGAATTTGAAAATGAGTCTAATTCAAAACTTGATTTTAAGGTAATGAGTGAATTAGAAGATACACTTAAAGTCCTTGGTTTCCAAAAAAGACAAATTGATTATGCGATTTCATCTTTAGAACCAAGTGAAAATTTTGAATTCTTAGTTGAAGAAGCTATTAAATTAATTTCTAATGCAAGAGAATTTAGAAATTAGACCAAAAAATTTCGATGAATTTATTGGTCAAACAGAGCTAGTTAATACAATTAAAGTTTTAATAGGTTCATCAAAAAAGCGTAAAAAAACTCTTGATCATTTATTGTTTTTTGGACCACCAGGTCTTGGAAAAACAACTTTAGCAAAAATTATTTCAACGGAATTAGATGGTCAAATTAAGTTTATACAAGGTTCTTTAATAGAGAAAAAATCAGATATTCTTTCAATTTTTGGTTCTGTTAAAAAAGGGGATTTAATTTTTATTGATGAAATTCATTCTATGAATAAAAATATGGAAGAATTACTTTATACAGCAATGGAAGAATATGTAATTGATATTCAAATTGGAGTAGATGGAGAAAATAAAATAATGAGAATGAAATTACCTGAGTTTACTTTAATAGGTGCTACAACTAAATTTGAAAGATTAAGTCAACCATTAAAAGATCGTTTTGGTTTCATTGCAAAATTACAAAAATATTCTCCAGAAGAAATGAAAATCATTGCAAAAAATTCTTCATCAAAATTAAATATAGAAATTTCAGATAATGATATAAGATATATCACTAAATTTGCTAATAGTACACCAAGAATTTTAAACAATATTTTAAAAAGAATCAGAGATTTTTATATTTTTTCTCAAAAATCTAAAATTGATAAAAATTTAATTGATGAAACTCTTAAAAATATTGGAATTCATCATAATGGTTTAACTCATTTACATGTTGATTATTTAAAACTTTTAGGTAATATTTTCAAAAGAAAAAGTGTATCTTTGGATGTAATTTCAGGAATTTTAAAAGATAATAAAGATAACATATTGTTAAATATAGAACCCAATTTATTAGAATTAAATTTAATTGAAAAAACTAGTAGAGGGAGAAGAATTACGATTGAAGGAGAAGAATATTTAAAAAAATATAACTATATTAGTTAAAAATAACTAAAAATACCTTATAATATAAAATATTATTATGAAAAAGTTTTTTAGAAATATATTTAGTGCTAAAAATTGAAAAAGGTGATTTATTGCTTTTTTCACTTTTTCAACAGTCATAGTTTCAATTACATTAGGAAGCAAATATTATATTTCAAAAAATATTAATAAATCTATTGAATACGGTGGTGGTGCTGAAGTTCTTGTTCAAGTTACTTCAGAAGATAAAAATAAACCAATCGATAATGAAACAATAAAAAGGGCAGACCAAGCAATATTTAATCGTTTAACCGGTGGAGTCGGTTTAAATGGTACACAAGTTGCAATTGAGGGCGAAGGTAGAATAAGAATTTCTCGAAGTGGAATAACCACTAATGAAGAAATTGTTGATTTTACAAATGAAGTTATTGCAAAACAACAAATTATAATCACAGACATAAATAATAAACCTTTATTTTATAATGGAAAATTTACTACAGGACAAACTTTAGATTTTGAAAACGTAGATAAATGAAACGAAAGAGATTATGTTGCACCATTTAAATCAGGTGGAGCAAAAGAACAAATTGATAGCAATAATAGAAATCAAGTATTAATTAATTTAGCTGATAAATCTGGTGAGTTAGAATGAACAAAAGCTACTGACTATATTTCTAAAAGACCAGCAGGACAAAATTTAATTTTAGTTTGATTAAACTTAAAAGATTTAATTCATCTTGCTAATACTAACTTTAGAGATGAATGAGTTCATTCTGGATTTAATCCATATAAATTTGTTCATGTTAATGAAGAAACACAACCAAAAACTGTAACAAATCCTGAAACACATCAACCAACTGTATTTCAACCAATTTTAAAAGAAGCACAATTTGATGCTAAAAAATATTTAATTTCATCTGCTCAAGTCAATAGTGCTTTATCTGGTGAATCTTTTGTTATTCAAGGAAATTTCACATCAAGTGAAGCAAAACAGTTAGCTTTAAATATAAATTATGGAACCGATAATTATTCATTAAAACTTTTATCTTCATCATTTGTACCTAGAGATTTAGGAGAGAATGCATTTAATGGAGCTTTAATTGCAGGAATAATTTCAATTTCTATAATTGCTTTATTTATGATAGTTAATTATGGACTTCTTGGTTTCTTATCTACAATTTCTTTAAGTTTATATATATTTCTAACTTTATTATTATTCACAACAGTAAGAGGGGAATATTCACCTTCTACTATTGCTGCTTTAATAATAGGAATTGGTATGTCTGTCGATGCGAATATAATATCGTTTGAATCGATTAAAAAAGAAATTTATATGGGTTCTAGCAGCATTAAAGCAAATAGTAAAGCAAATAAATTTTCTTTTTCTACAATTCTGGATTCGAATATAACGACATTAATTGTTGCTGTAATTCTCTTCTTTTTTGGGACCAAAGATATTAAAGGTTTTGCAGTAACTTTACTATTTTCTGTGTTATTTACATTGTTAATTATGCTGTTCTTTACAAAATGAATTACAACAATGCTTGTAAAAACGGGTGTATTTGATAAAAATAAATTTTTATTAGGGGTTAGAAAAAAATACATTCCTTTATATGCAAGAGGTTATGTTGCAAAAATAGAAAGACCAGAATACCTAAATTATGTTAAATTTACTCACTACATTCCAGTTATTATTTTTATAGCTGCTTTTATTGTATTTACCACATTTGCAGTAATAAATAAGGATTTTATAAAAGGATTTAACCTTTCTTTAGAGTTTAGTGGTGGAACAAATATTTTAGTTGAAACTAAAGATAAAGATTTTGATTTTCTAACTTTAAATAAAGCAAATGAAATCAAAGACTTTCTTGAAAATAAAGGAATAATAAACGATAATCATCAAATTATTATTCAAAAAGTAGATCAACAAGCAGATATTTATAATGTTATAGTTAGAACTAATCAAAATATAACTAATATTCTTAATGAAATTAGTTCAGAATTAAATACTAAGTTTCAAAATATAAATATTATTACATATAGTATTTCTTCAGAAGAAGCAAGAAGTTTAGTAAATAATGCTATTATTTCTGTATTAGTTGCACTATTTGCTGTTATCTTCTATATAATTTTAAGATTAAGATGAACATTTGCAATAGCTGCAATTATTTCGCTAATTCATAATGTTATAATAGTTTTCTTAATCTTTATCATTTTCAGATTACAAATCTCACCAATTTTTATAGCTGCTATACTTTCAATAATTGGTTACTCTATTAACGATACTATAGTTGTTTTTGATAGAATTAAAGAAATCTTTAAAGAATTACCATATAAAGAAGTTAACGACTATAATAGATTAAGATTTATAGTTAATAAAACTATTAAAGAAACTATAAAACGTTCAATCTTTACTTCTTTAACAACAATTTTAACTGTATTAATTTTAATTATTTTTAAAGATTCAACTGATTTATACTTTAACATTGCATTGGTAACTGGTGTTGTGTTTGGAACATATTCATCATTATTTATCGCAAGTCATATTTGATTATTAGTTGAGACTTGAAGAAACAAAAGAAAAGCAAAAAGAATTGCAAATAAATACTGAAATACTCAAAAAATAAAAGAACAAACTTTTGTTGGTATTAATGATTTTGAAGCATAAAAAAGGAAAAAAATGTATATAAAACCAAAAGGCACAAAAGATATATACGATAAAGAAGTGTTCTTGTTACAAAAAATACAAGAAACTTTTTTTAATATTATAAAAAATTGAAATTTTAAATATATAGAAACTCCAATTTTTGAATATTCAAATTTATTTATTAGAACATCTGGAGAAACATCGGATATAGTAAATAAAGAAATGTATTTATTTAAAGATAAATCCGATAGAGAGTTAGCTCTTAGACCGGAAGGAACCGCTTCAACAGTAAGGGCTATTTTGGAAAATAAGTTATATATAAATAATAATAAGTTTGCTTATTTTGGACCTATGTTTCGTTATGAACGCCCACAAAAAGGACGTTTTAGACAATTTTATCAAGCTGGAATTGAATATATTAGCCAAAGCAATTATCTATATGATTTTGAAATTATAAGTTTTGCTACAAGATTTTTAGAACTTTTAAAAATTAAAGAAGTAAAGTTAAAAATTAACTGTTTAGGTTCAAGAGAAGACAGGGAAAAATATTTAGTTGAATTAAAAAAATATTTGATTACTCATCAAGATGAATTAGAAAAAGAATCAATTATTAGATTAGAAAAAAATCCTTTAAGAATTTTAGATGATAAAATAGAACAGACTAAAACATTTATCAAACAAGCACCAAAAATTTTAGACTTTATTAATGAAAAATCAAAAAATGAATTTAATAAATTGCAGGAGTTGATGCAAAAACAAAATATTGATTTTGAAGTAGATGAATTTTTAGTTCGTGGACTTGATTATTATGATGATTTTGTTTTTGAGTTTGAGTCAAGTTCAAAAGCTCTTGGTTCTAAAAGTACATTAATTGGTGGTGGAAGATATAATAATCTTTTTTGAGAACTAAATGGTCCACAAATGTCTGCAATTGGACTTGGAATTGGAGTTGAAAGAATTATTGAAATTTTAGACTTTAATAATGATTTTAATTATAATTCTGGAATTGATATTTATGTAGCAAGTTTTAATGAAGATGAATTTAATATAAATAATAAACTAATTCTAGAATTAAGAAAACACAACTTTAAGGTAGAATCCAATAAAGAAATTCAAAAAATAGCTAAAATTTTTGCAAAAGCAGAAAACATTAAAGCAAAATATATTTTATTTAAAGAAAAGAATCAAAAAAATACAGAACTAACATTAAAAAACCTTAGTACAAATGAAAAAAAGATTTTGCAAATAGTTGATATAAAAGCTTTTATAAAGGAAATACACAATGAAATTAATTAATAATAACGAATTAAATATAAAAAATGTAGGACAAACAGTTACTTTATATGGTTGAGTTCATAACATAAGAAAATTTAAAAATTTCACTTTTATTGATTTAAGAGATCGTTGAGGAATTACACAAATTATCTTTAATAATGAAGAAAAAAACTTGTTTATTGCTAAAGAGTATGTAATCCAAGTTACAGGAAAAGTTTTTGAAAGAAAAGAATATAATGATAATTTAGCTACCGGACAAATTGAAGTTATTGCTGATGAATTAATTATTCTTTCTAAATCAAAAGAATTGCCTTTTGAAATTAATGATAAAATTAATGTATCTGAAGAACTAAGATTAAAATATAGATTTTTAGACTTAAGAAGAAATATTTTAAAAGACACCATTATTTTTAAAAATAAAGTTTTTAAATATTTAAGAGATTTCTTAGATGAAAATGATTTTATCGATATCGAAACCCCAATTTTATCTAAATCAACACCAGAAGGAGCAAGAGATTTTTTAGTACCAACAAGAACTAAAGGAAAATTCTTTGCTTTACCACAATCACCACAATTATTTAAACAAATTTTAATGGTTTCTGGATTTGAAAGATACTTCCAATTTGCAAAAGTTTTTAGAGATGAAGATTTAAGAAAAGATAGACAATTTGAATTCTTTCAACTTGATCTTGAAATGTCTTTTATAGATGAAAAAGATATTCAAAATCTTGTAGAAAAAATGATGAAATACCTGTTTTCAAAATTAAATATTCCTTTAGAAATTCCTTTCCAAAGAATTGATTATGATTATGCAATCGATAATTATGGTAGCGATAAACCTGATTTAAGATACCAAAATAAATTAATTAATGCAAACATTTTAAATAACGAAAATGAATTTTTATTTAGTAACTCTACAACAAAAACTCTTTTTTTAGAAAAAGAAACAATTTCAAAAAAAGATTTCAAACATTTAGATGAAATAGTTCGTAAAAATAAAGGAAATAGATTACTTTATTTAATTTTAGAAAAAGGTCAAATAACATCTACTTCTTTTAAAATTGCTGATTTTTCAAAAATAAACAATTTTATACAAGAGCAAAAATTTAGTGATGGAACATTATTTATAGTTAATGATGAATATGAAAAAGTTTGTCAATCACTTGGAGCTTTAAGAGTAGAATTAAATAATTTATTTAAACTTGCTGATGAAAGTCTTTATAAATTTGCTTGAATAGTAAATTGACCAATGTTTGAATACGATGAAGAAAACAAAAGATATGCAGCTGCTCACCATCCTTTTACAATGTTTCAAGAACAATCAATTGACACTTTCCAAAGTGATCTAAAATCAGCAAAAGCTAAAGCATATGATTTAGTCTTAAATGGTTTTGAAGTTGCAGGAGGTTCTATTAGAATTCACGATAGTGAAATTCAAAGAAAAATGTTTGAAACCATTTCAATGTCTAAGGAACAAGCAGAAAGTCAATTTGGATTCTTTTTAAATGCTTTAGAATACGGTGTTCCACCTCATGGAGGAATTGCTTTTGGTTTAGACAGACTAATTATGATTTTAACAAAATCAGAATCCATTAGAGACGTTATTCCTTTCCCTGTAAATTCAAAAGGTATAAACTTAATGATTGATTCACCTTCAGAAGTTACACAAGAACAACTAGATGAATACTTTTTAGAACCAAAGCAAAAATAACGAAAATAAAGAAAAATCACAAAAATTCATCTGTGATTTTATTTTTTAAACTCCGGTAGTGTAAGATATTTTGTGTAAATTTCTCTTGCTTACTTTTTAGTAAGAGATT
>NZ_JBTGVD010000028.1:0-14244 GCF_054343395.1 Mycoplasma sp. CB776 | reverse complement strand
AACTTCTTTAGGTAAAACATCTTGATAAATTTTTATGGATTTAATTAAAATTTCTTTTGGGATACTATCTCAAATTTTTTTCTCTTCTTCTGGTGTTAATGTTTTTCTTTTTCTTCCAACACCTTTATTTTTCTTAGGTGATTTTCCTGTTTGGGATTCTAAATTCATACCTAAATTATAAAGTTTAACTTTTTCTTTAAAAAGAAATTTTTTAAAATAAGTTGGTTCTGTTTTTCTAAAATGAAAATATTCAGTTCAAAATAAATCTAAATTTCTCATTTTCTCACAATTATCTAAATATTTTTTAATTCAATATTTTCATTCTTCTGGTTTTAATTGTTTTGACATTTTTCTCCTTAAATAAAAACATAAATTTGGTGTCCCAAATTTATGTCCCTGTTTATTAATTACTTGAATTTTAATTTACTAAATTTACAGCAACATTGCCATTTTCCTGATTAATATCACTAATTTCCACTTCTACAACTTGATTGATATTAATTTGATTTTCTTGATATTTAGAAGAATGTAAGAAAACATCATCTTTTAATCCTATCTCAATAAAAGCACCAAATTCAGTAATGTTTCTAATTATTCCTTTAAAAATCATACCTTTTTCTAACTCATCTTTATTAACTATATTATTTCTTAAAATAGGATCATCTAAGTCATCTCTAAAATCACGAAGAGGATTAGAAAGATTTTCTAGAATTAATTTTATTTCAAAATATTCTAAATTTAATTTAATTTTAATATTATTAATTTCTTGTTCATTATTTAGATCTTTGAATTTATCATAATTAAAAATAGATAAACCATATAATTCCATAATTTTATATGCTTTTTGATACATATCAGGGTGAATTGAAGTTTTATCTAAAAATTCACTTGATTCATTAACTCTTAAAAAACCAGCAGCTTGTTCAAAAATCTTCTCATTAATTCCAGAAATTTTTAAAATTTCTTGTCTAGAGTTAATTTTTTTATTTTTTTCAATATAAGAAACAATATTTTTAGCTGTTTTGAGGTTTAATCCAGAAATATGCACAAGTAAATCAACAGAAGCAGTATTTATATCTACACCAACACTATTAACACACTGAGAAATTGCAAAATCAACTTTCTCATTTAAAAGTTTAACTGGTATATCGTGTTGATACTGCCCTACACCAATACTTTTTGCTTCAATTTTTATTAATTCAGATAAAGGATCAATATTTCTTCTTGCAATGCTTATTGCTGATCTTTGCTCTACAGATAAATCTGGAAATTCTTTTATTCCGGCTTTAGATGCAGAATAAACAGATGCCCCAGCTTCAGAAGTTATAATAAATTTTATTTCTAAAGAATGTTTTGTTATTAACTTTGAAATAAAGTTGATGCTTTCTCAACTTGCAGTTCCGTTTCCAACTGCGATCAAATCTACCTTAAAATCCTTTATTAATTGCAATATTTTATTTTCTGCTTCAACTAAATCTTGATTATTTTTTGGTTTATTTGGATAAATAACATCAATTGATAAAACTTTGTTATTAGCATCTACTACAGCTAATTTGCAACCACTTACAAAACCTGGATCTCAACCTAAAATAATTTTATTTTTAATAGGTTTTTGTAATAAAAGTTTTGTTAAATTTTTAGCAAAAATATTTGCACTTGTTTCTTGTGATTTTAATAATAATTCGGAATACACTTGATTTTCAACACTCGGAATCAAAAGTCTTTTAAGTCCGCTTTTAACAGCTTCTTCAATATATTGTTTTCCTTCTCATTCCACTTTTTTAGTGTATTTATTAACTATGAATTCAGTTATAAAATCATTTTTGTATTCAAAAGAATTAGTAATAACTTTCTTTTCTGTAGCTCTATCTATTGCCATTATTTGGTAACTTAAAAGATATTTAATTGGTTTATTAAAACTGTAATAAATTTGATATTTATTTTCTATATCATTTTCTCTATTTTTAAGTTTAGTTACTATTTTGGAATATTTATAAATTAAATCTACTCATTTTTGTCTTATTTCAACATCATTATTTACAATATCAGCAATTATGTCTTTAGCACCTTCAATTACATCTGTAACATTATTAACTTCTTTTTGAGGGTTTATATATTTTTCTGCTTCTTTAGTAAAATTAACTTTTCTATTTAAAGATAATAAAAAGGTTGCAAATCCCTTTAATCCTTTGATTATAGCAATATTTGCTTTTGTTTTTTTACCTGTTGAGTATGGTTTATAAAGATTTTCTAACTCCACCATTTTTTCGCATTTTAATATACTTTCTTTTAATTGGTCGGTTAAAATTTCTTTTTCAGTTAAGGTTTTTATAATACTTTCTTTTCTTGCTTCAAGTTTTAAATTGTAGTTATATAAATCGTATATTTCTTTTATTTCAACTTCATCTAAACCGTTTGTATAATCTTTACGATATCTAGAAATAAAAGCAATGGTATTTTCCTGTTCAAGAAGTTCAAGAACTCTTTTTATATATTTAGAGTCAATATTTAGTTTTTTTTCTAATTGATTAATAATTTTTTCGTTCATTTTTTCCTTAGTTAAACTCAATTACAAAGTAATGTTTTTTTCCTTTTTTTATTAAAATAAATTTTCCATCAAAAAGGGAAAAATCTATATTTTCGTCTTCGCTCATAATCTTTTTATCATTAAATATTAAAGCTCCCTGTGCAATAAATTCTCTCATTTCCCTTTTAGAATTAAAAATTTTAGTCTCAATCAATAAATCAGAAATAGTCTTATCTTTAGTTTGTAAGAAAAAAGGAATTGAATTTCTTAATTGATTTATATGTTCAATTGTCAATTCTTTAAAATCACCTTTATTAAAGAGAATATTAGTTATTTTAACAGCATTATTTGCTTCAGTTTCGCCATGAATATTTTTTACAACTTCAAAAGCTAAAGTTTTTTGAGCTAATTTGAATGATTTATTTTCATTGTGCTTTTGAATTACTTCTTCAAGTTGTTCCAAACTTAAAAAAGTTAATCATTTTAAAAATTTTTCGACTTCTAAATCATCAGAAGCAAGTAAAAATTGATATAAACTATAAGCAGAAGTTAATTCAGGTTTTAACCATAATGATCCACCACCAGTAGATTTTCCAAATTTTTTATTGTTTTTATCAGTAAGTAAATTTGTAGTTATTCCAAAGGCATTGTTGTTATCTCCAAAAGCTTTTCTAATAACTTCTATCCCTGTTGTGATGTTTCCTCATTGATCAGATCCACCTAATTGTCCTTTAACATTGTAATTTTCATATAAATATTTAAAGTCTCATCCTTGAATTAATTGGTATGAAAATTCTGTAAAACTCAAACCGTTTTCTAATCTATCAGCAACTGAATCTTTTGAAATCATATAATTTATATTTAAATATTTACCAACTGTACTTAAAAAAGTTAGAATATTCATGTTTTGGTAAATTTCTAAATTATCAAAAACTTCTAAATTGAATTTTTTTAACTGATTAATTATTGATTCTTTATTTTTTTTAACTTCATCATCAGATAAAAGAACTCTATCTGATGATCTAAAGGAAGGATCTCCAATCATTCCTGTAGCTCCTCCTACCACCGCTAAGACTTTAACTCCTGCTTTTTGAAATCTTAAAAGGGTACAAATTTGAATATAGTTACCTAAATGTAAGGAAATTGCTGTTGGATCAAAACCAGCATAAATAAATTCATCGTCTTTCATATTAATGAATTTTTCTTCATTAGTAATATCTTTCAAAATACCACGTTTTTTCAAATCATCTACCAATTTTTTTTTCATTTTTCTCCTTTATTAATATTTTACAAAATAAAATAAACTAATATTTTAAAAATATTATATAATATTTTGTATGAAAATCGCAATTATAATAGATTCCGCTACAGGATTAAGTCAGAAAAAAGCAGAAGCAATGGATTTATATTTTTTACCACTTTACATTCAAGTGGATGAAAAAGAATTTGCTGATGGAATAGATTTAGAATCTGGTGAAATTTTAAAATATGTAAATCTTAAATCAAAAGTTTCTACTTCAGCAACTCCATTAGGTCTTGCACATGAACTTGTAGACAAAATTAAAGATAAATACGATAAAATCATTATTTATCCAATTAGTAAAGGTTTATCATCTCAATACTCTAACTTTAAAACTTCATTTAAAAATGAAGAAAAAGTTTATGTTGTTGAATCTAATAAAGTAACTCTTCTATCTATAATTGATATCATTAATTTTAAAAACAATATAAAAAATGGTGTTGATTTCAACTTAGCTGTTGCTAAATTAGAAGAGGATTTTGTTGGAAAATTTTTATTAATTCCTAAATACAATGATGCCTTAGTTAGAGGTGGAAGATTATCTCCTTCTGCTGCTTCAATTGCTAAATTATTAAAAATAGTTCCTGTAATAAAATTAGAAAATGGGATGTTACAAAAAGAAGGTAAAGGAAGAATTTTTAGAAAAACTTTATTCAATTATTATAAAGAAAATTGAGATAATTTACCTAAAACTAAAGATACTAAAACTGTTATTATTCATTCTGGAAATAGTGAAATAGAAGAAATTAAACAAGAATTTGAAAATTATTCAAATTCTAAAATTGAACTTTTTGATATTCCTAATGTTATCGCTATCCACACTGGTTTAGAAGCTGTTGCTTTTGGAATCATTAATATTAGCGATGAATCATTGGATTTAATTAAAAATATTTTTGCTAAAAAGTAATAAAAAATGAAGTTAGTTACTTCATTTTTCTTTATTTTTCCTTTATTTTAATGTCTTCTTCTTTTTCTTTTTTCTCTGCTGTGAGAAATATTATTAATTTTTTTATCTAAGAATTTTTCTTTTCTTTTTCCATTTTTAGATTCTTTTCTATACTTTTCTTTAATAATAACACTTGGTTCAGGATTTAGTTTAATTTCTCTTTTGTTGTTTTTAGTGTTTGCAATAAATTCAGCTAAAATTATAGCTAATTCTTCTGTATTAAAAGTTTCTAATAATTTATCTTTGATGTTTGTGTATTTTGCATATTTATTTTTTTCTAATATTAGTTCACATTCTTCAAATATTCTTTTTTCTCAAACAGATTTTAATTTTTCATCACTCGGAACAAGGATTTCTTCAATTTCAGAGTTAGTTTCATTTGCAATTCTTTCAATGTGTAAAATCTCATTATGTTTTACAAAAGATAAAGAATATCCGGTTCTACCAGCTCTTCCGGTTCTACCAATTCTATGTGTATAATATTCAATTTCCTGAGGTAAATCAAAATTAACAACTCACTCAACGTGATCTACATCAATCCCTCTTGCCATAACATCTGTTGCAACTAAAATTGAAATATCTTGTTTTCTGAATTTATCCATTACAAAATTTCTTTCTCTTTGTTGCATATCACCTTGAATACCAGATGCTTTAAAACCATATTCTCTTAATGCATCACTAAGTTCATCAACTCTTTTTTTAGTTCTTCCAAATATAACAACTGATTTAGGTTTATATAATTCAAGAAATTTTATTAAGTTATTTAATTTACTTGATTCTTTCATTAAAACATATTCTTGTTTTATTGTAGAACTTGTAGTTAAACCTTGTGAAATAGAAATTACTTTTGCATCAGTTGTGATCATTTCACTTAAATTCTTAGTTTTTTTATCAAATGTTGCTGTAAAAAAGAAATTTTGTCTTTGCTTTGGAATAAAGTTTAAAATTTCTTTAATTTCTTCGTAAAATCCTACTTTTAATAATTCATCAGCCTCATCTAAAGTAAAGGATTTTAAGGCAGAAAAATCTATATTTAACTTAAATTTTTCTCCTTTTAACAAATCAATTAATCTTCCTGGAGTTGAAATAATGATTTGTGGTTTTTCTTTTATTGCTTGTTTTTGTTTATCATATGAAATCCCACCTAAAATTAATGCATTTTTGATTGCAAAATTTTTAGTAAGACTTTCAAATGTTGTATAAATTTGTGTAGCTAATTCTCTTGTTGGAGCTAAAATTAAATGTTGTATACTTTTATTTTTTTCGTCTGTATTTTGAATTATTGGTATAGCAAAAGCTGCAGTTTTACCTGTTCCTGTTTGTGCCTGACCAATAATATCATTTCCCATTAATGCTAATTCTATAACAGCATCCTGTATTGGTGTTGGTTGATCATAACCCATTTCTTCTATTGCTGTTTCTAATTTATTTATTAAATTAAATTTTTTAAATCCCATTTTTTCCCTTTTTATATTATTTTTACAAGTGATTTTAATCACCTAATTTCCTTTATATTTAGTTTTCTATATTCGCCTTTTTTTAATCCAATATGACTGAGTCCAGCAAATTCAATTCTATTTAATGATTGAACTTTTAAATTGAAAATTTCAAATAATTTTTTAACATGGTGATAAGTCCCCACACTTAAAGTTACTAAATAAGATTTAGTATCTACTTGTTTTACTTCTTGTTTTGAATTTATCCCATCAATAAAGACATTATTTCCATTTAAAAAATCTAATTGCTGTTTTGTTAACGGTTCATTCAATCTAACTCTATAAATTCTTAATATATTATATTTTGGATGTAATAATCTTTGAGTTAATTCACCATCATTAGTTAAAAGAATTGTTCCGGTGGTATTATAATCTAATCTTCCAACAGGGAAAATAAACTTATTTTCCTGTATTAAATCAGTAATAACGGTTCTTTTTTGTGGATCATTTAATGAACAAATTACTTTTTCTGGTTTATTCATTATATAGTAAACATTTTCTTGTTTAAAAAGCGGTATACCATCTACCAAAATTTTATCTTTAAAACTTGCTTTATCACCTAAATTTGCAATTTTTCCGTTAATTGTAACTTTTTGTGCTTGAATTAATTCTTCTGCTTTTCGACGTGAAGCAATCCCTGCTTGTGATATGAGTTTTTGAACTCTTTCTATTTTCATAAACAAAATTATATATTATTTTCGCTTTTTATTAAATAAAAAAACAATCCTTGCAAAGGACTGATAATTTATTTTGAAAATATATCTTTGAATTTGTCGGGATATAAATAAGACATTTTTTTAATAATTTCATCAAAAGCAATTGGATTATAAGATAATTCTCTATTTTTTAAAAATGAATATTTTTGTGTATCAAAAATTAAAAAGTTGCTTGCACTTCAATTGCCACCTTGTGCGTCTAAACCAACTACTTTTGCATCACTATCATAGACTCCACTACCTGAAGAACCGCTATATCAGTCATAATCTTGAACTTCACCTCATATAGCTGGTCTTATTGCATTAACACCACCTTGTGATGAATTTGAAAATTTTATAGGATTATTTCCTATTAAATATTCTCTATATCTTAATCCTGGATAACTATCACTATTTCCTAAAGTTTGAACTTTTGGTAATGTAGCCATATAAAAATTCAAATTGTTAAAGGAACTTAAATATAAAGATAAATCTGAAATTTCTAAAGGTTTTAGTTTTTTAAAATTTAAGAAGTGACGTATAGCATTTTTTTCTTTTTCATTTAGTGAACGATTTTTATATTGATAATGATCTAAATCTTGATTTTCAAAAGTAGTAAATATTGGTTTAAAATCAACAATTGCTATAATAGCATCTAAATTATCATAAGTATTTCTATGGACTACTTCTCCATTATTGTTTTTAAAATCACCGTAATAATTTGCTACAGAATTACTAAAATCTAAAAATAAATCAAAAGTTATTCCTTGTTGATCTTGAGGGATTTCAAAATCGAATATATTTCCATCTGGTTGTAATTCAGGATGCTCTTTATTTGTGTAAATAGGGAAATATTTATTTGTTTCTGGATTAGTAGATGGTCTTGCAATATTTGTAGAAGCTATTAATTGCGGGTGTTGAACAGTTATTCTTTCATATCCTTGTAAATTTTTATCGAGTGTTCCTATTCCGGATTTTCTGTTTGTATTTCAAACGTGGAAATTAACAAAAGCATAAAATCTATAATCGTTAGAATTGTCATTTACTTTTGCAAAAATATTTCACGTTCCATCAGCATCGGAATTTAAACTAAACACACGATTTCTTCCTTCTTCAATAGGTTTTACTGTATTTTCGCTGTATAAACGGCGAGAACGGTCGTTAGCATTAGGTGCATCTATTAATATATTTTTTCTAGACTCAGCATTAATTACCTTGTCTTCAGTTTTTAAATCATAAGTATTTTTATATCCTGTTGATGTGCTTAAAATAGAATTATTATCTATTTTTTGTTGTTGATGAAAAGATATTTTCTCATCTTTTTCACTTTCATTTTGTATTCAATTAACAAAAAACTCACTTCGATTTATAAAGGCAGAGCGATTATTTGAGTGATTATGAACTGATAAAATATTATTAAATTTAATTTGATTATTTTTAGTGTCTAAACTTAATTTTAATTTATTATTTTCTAAAGATAGACTAAACTTAATATTACTTTTAATTTTAGAAAAGATCTCTTGTTGAAATTCAGGATTTTCAGATACATAATCAAAAAGAAAATCAACATTTTCTAAAGTTTTATTTTCTTTAATATTTTTTAAAGATACAGGCACTCTAACTCTTGAATGAATATCATTAAACTCATTTGAATCTTTAAATTCTCTTGGATTTAAATCTAGTTCAAAAACAAATCAAAAAAGGACATTTTCTGCAGGAAAATCATTTGGAATAATAATTGAATTTAAATCTTCAATAATATAGGCATTATTTTTATTTTCATTAATTTTAAAAATAGAATCTTTTAAATATTCCCTTGTTTTAAATCAATGTATTTTTTGATTTATATTATTTTTTTGTAACTTAAAATCTGTATTTTTATTTTTTATTTTTCTATTTGGATATCTTTTTTCTAAATTATAAAAATCAAAATTATAATCTAATAAAGTATTAAAGTTTTCTACTGAAAAATTAATATTGGTTTTCTTATCAGTATTTTTTTGACTTTCTAAAAGCAAATCATGCTTTGCAATTTTTAAACCGTTGTTTATTTGTGAATTATTCTCTACTAGGTTTTCATTGTTGATAAATAATTGATTTTTTAATTTTTCTGAATTATTTCAATTAAAATTATAAGAAAAACTAATGTTTTTATTAGATACATCTTTTCTTGGTAGAAAATTTATAAAACTATGATTATTGACAATATCAATATATTTAAGTTTATATTTTATTTTTTCTTGAAAACCTGCGATTGAAAACTTACTTAATTCACTAAAAGGAATGTAGATTTTTTTAATAGAAGGAACAGAATTAGAAGCATCAAAATTTTCATCTTCATTTATTACAATTTCTGGATCAAAAGGAAAAGTTGGTTTCTTTTTCTTTTCTTTATAAACTTTTTTCTCAACTTCAAAATAAAAAACAAATATTTTGTCGCTTAAAACTGCTAATTGATTTTGACTTCAATTAAAAGAAGATGTTGCATATATTTCTTTAGAATTTTCATTTTTATAAATATCAAAATTTTCTATAGTTAAATCATTAAATAAAGTATTTTCCTTTATAAATTTATATTTAGATTGTAAATTGAAAGAAGATTTTTTATTGTTATTTATGATTAATTCAGTTACTATGAACTCATTTTGATAGTTACTTAATAGATTAGGATTAAAGCTCAATTTATTTCCGTTTATGTTTAAATCAATATATTTACTTCATTGATTATATTGATCAAAACTTTTTACTAAAACTTTAGCACTAGAAATGTTTTCAGAAGTGTTATTGATAATATTTAAATTTATTAAATTAGAAGAAACTTCAATTGAAGAAATGTCTATATTGGAAACTTCATTAGTTGTAATTGAAGTTTCTTTCTGTATTGGTTTAGTTACTGTGTTATTTAAATAAGAAAAGTATGAAGTGTAATAACTATTTTTGTTTAATAAACTATCTTTACTTATTTCTGAAAAATTAGTTGAATTATGCACATTAATTTCTGTATTTTGAATTAAATTAGCATTTTGAAGTGTAAAAATATTACCATAATTTTCTATTGATTTATTAACATATTCTACATCAATTCCTTGTTCTGGTTCCTTTGGATTATTATTTGAAGTTTCTGTATCATTATTTTTTAATTTGACAACAAATTCCTTTGAAAAATTTGAATTATTATTAAATTTAATTCATTGATTATTAACTTCAACTTCAAAAAAATTAAATTCATAGGTTCCAGCTTCTATATTATTAATTATAAAATAATAATGATTATTTGATGAATTTAAACTAATTTCAGAAGAATAAATTTTATTATTATTTTCTTTATTTATAAAGGAAATTCTTGAATTTTTGTTTACAAAAGAATCTTTAACTTGATTTAATGTTATCTCAAAATTATTTGAAGTATTTTCTGTATTATTTTCTAAAATAATTTCTTTTTTAGCTATAGTTAACTCATTTACTTGATCAATTAAAAAGAATGTTTTAAAAGAAAAATTATTGCTGTTATCATTATTGGTAAATATAACATTGTCTTTATCATCTGTATTAAAAGTAATCTTTTTTATTCAATAATTTGTATTTTCTAATAAGTTATTTGCATTTACTTTTATTTTAATTTTGTTATTTTCTAAAAATTCATAACTTGCTTTATATGTTTGATTATTATTTAAAGTTACTTTAAAATTTTCATCTGTTTTAATACTATTTAAATTTTTACTATCGAAAATTAAACTGAATTCAGCAAAATTATAGTCCCTTCTTACAATTGAAAAAATTGAATTTTTAAAATCAAATTCAGGTTTTTCTTTAATTTTAATTTCATCTGATGGTTTTGTTTGGTGTAAGGTTTTAAAAGAAATTGTTTTATTCTTTAAAATATTTAAGTCATTTAAAAAAATTTCTGAAATTTGATATTCAGTATTGCTTTCTAATTTATTGAAAATAAAAGAAAATTGAAGTTTACTAGAATTTATTGGAAATTGTTTTAAATATCCGTTTTTAAATTTAAAACTTAAATTGTAGTTTTTATTTTGATCTAAATTTTCTATTTTTAAAGTCAAATTAATGCTATTTTCCTTTATATTTGAAATTTTATAATCTTTTAGTTCTTCTTTATTAATAGGTTTGTTTATTGTATCTGTATTACTTTCATTAGTTTGATTACATGAAACTATTAATATAGAAGTACTTGATAAAATGATTGGACTTATTGCTCAAATTTTCTTTTTCATAATTCTCCTCAAATATTTATATATTTTAATTATACATTTTCTTAATTAAAATGATTTAAAAATTAAAATAGTTATAAAAATTTTTTTATAAAATACAATTTAGTATAATTAATAATAAATAAATTATTAATTAAAGAGGTAAAAATGCTCAATATTATCCTATACCAACCTGAAATAAGTCCAAACACAGGAAATATAATAAGAACTTGTTTTGCTCTTGGAGCAAAATTACATATAATCAGACCCATAGCTTTTATTTTAGAACCAAAATGATTAAAAAGACCAGCAGCAGGTAAAAGACTAAGTGATATTAGACATGAAATTCATAATAATTATGAAGAATTTAATCAAAAATATAAAAATCAAAAAATTTATTACATAACAAGATATGGACAAAAAACATATAGTGATGTCAATTTTAAAGAAATTGATCAAAATGGTCAAGATATTTTTTTAATGTTCGGAACTGAATCTACAGGAATTCCTAAAAAAATATTACAAAAAGATTTACAATCTTGTTTAAGAATACCTATGGTTGCTGAAAACAGATCAATAAATCTAGCTAATTCTGTAATTCTTGTTGCATATGAAGTGATGAGACAATTAGACTTTAAAAACCTTTCTTTATTTGAAGTTCAAAAGGGAAAAGATTTTATTTCTAATGATAATTAATTCGCTAAAAAATCAAAAAATTATTGATTTAAACAAATTAAAAATAAAGAAATATAGAGATAAAAGTAACTTATATTTAATAGAAAATCCTAAAATAATAGAAGAAGCACTAAAACAAAATCTCATTGAAGAAATAGTAACTTCACAACAAGAAGTATATGAAAAATTTTCTACAAAATTAAAAATAAAATCTTTTTTAGTTACAGAAGAAATAATAAAAAAACTTTCTTTTACCGATACACCACAAAACATTATTGCTGTTTGCAAAAAAAATACTAATAATTATGATTTTTCTTCTAAAATTGTTATTTTAGATAATATACAAGATCCAGGTAATTTAGGGACCATTTTAAGAAATTGTCAAGCTTTTGGTTTTAAAGATATTATAGTAAAAGGTGTAGATATTTATAATGAAAAGGTTGTAAGATCATCCCAAGGAGCATTTTTCTATTTAAACATTATTCAAACAAATGATTTAGTTTTTTATTTAAATCAACTCAAAAATAAGTATTGAATTTATGGAACGGTGTTAAAAAAAGAAAGTGTAGAATTATCTAATATAAAGAAAAATAAAGAAAAAATAGCAATAATTTTTGGAAACGAAGGAAATGGAATAAGTTCTGAAATTCAAAATTTTATAAATGAAAATATTTATATAAAAATTGATTTTGAATCATTAAATGTAGCAATAGCAAATGGTATAATTTTAAATCACTTTAAGGAAAACAATGATTAAAAGAATTAAAGAAAAAATTTTAAATCAACAATTTGACATAGTTTTAAATGGATACAATCCAGAACAAGTTGATTGATTTTTAGATCAAATTAACGAAGAATTTGATAGTTTCATCGAAAATCAAAACAATCTTGAAACAGAAATTAATAATTTAAAAAATGAAAAAAATGAACTTCAAGAACAAATTGAAATACTTCAATTAGAAATTAATAATTTAAAAAATATTTCTGGAATTAGCGATAAAAAACCAAAAGAATAAAAGGAACTGCAATAGTTCCTTTTATTTTATTTATATAAGTTTGTCAAAAATATCTTCACCAGTTTCAACTAATTCTAAATCAAAATTTCTAGCTATAATATTTCCAGAAGTTCCCAAACCACTTAAAATTCCAAGATTTCTTTCTGAACCTTTAAATGATTTAGAAAAGATTGTTAGTGGTAATGCTTCTCTTGTGTGATTACTTCCTGGGAATGAAGGGTCATTACCGTGATCTGATGTAATTATTAATAAATCATCTTCATTCATTGCATTAATTAATTTTGTTAATTTTATATCAAATGAATTAATATTATGAGCATATCCTTCAAGATTTCTTCTGTGTCCATAGTGTGAATCAAATTCAACTAAATTAACAAAGATAAACTCATTTTCAGTATTTTTAGAAGCAATTTCAATTGCTACATCCATATTTTCGTTATCACTTGCTGGTGGAAATACTTCATCAATTCCTTGACCAACAAAAATATCATTAATTTTACCAACAGCAATTGTTTTTATACCTTTAGCTTGCAATTGATTTAAAATTGTTTGTTTTGGTGGCTTATTAGCATAATCATGACGATTAAAAGTTCTTGTAAATTCTCCATTTTCTCCAACATATGGTCTTGCTATTACTCTAGCAACATTTCATTCAGGATTAGAAGAACAGATTTCTCTTGCTGCTTTTGCATATCTATATAAATTTTCAAGTCCTGTATATTTTTCATGACCACAAATTTGTAATGTTGAATCAGGAGAAGTATAAACAATGATGTGACCTTTTTCAATTTCTTCATTTCCTAATTCAGCTAAAATTACTGTTCCACTAGCTTCCCTGTTTCCGATGATTTTTCTACCATCAAAAGCTTTTTCTAATTTGCTAATTAGTTCTTGTGGAAATCCTTTTTCCACAAATTGTGGATTAGGAACTTTAGTTTCAATTCCCATCATTTCTCAATGACCAGCCAAAGTGTCTTTAGCATTAGATTTTTCTACTATTCTTGCCATATATGCTAAATGATTTTTATTTTTTTTGCCATAATTATGAAGTTTAGTAATTTCTCCAATACCTAATTTTTTTCAAGTAGGAATTTCTAATAAATTACTTTCACTTACATGGAATAGAGTATCAGCACCTTGATCACCAAACTCTTTTTGTCTTCCATCATCACCAATTCCCAATGAATCAGTGACGATCATAAAAATTCTTTTAAATTTTTTTTGCATTTTTTTCCTTTTATAAAAATTTTAAATTAACTTTACCTTTAAATTATATTACTATTTTGTTTTTTAAAATGAAAAAACACCATAATTTAAATGGTGTCCTTAAATGAAATATAAAGTGCACCAGTGTTTTTATAACCTACTTGTATTTTAT
>NZ_JBTGVD010000027.1:0-15075 GCF_054343395.1 Mycoplasma sp. CB776 | reverse complement strand
AAAGAGGACATTTTGATTAGTAAATACCCCGGGACATTTTGATTAATAATTTGCATTTTTAATTCACTTTTTTAAAAAATGTAGTATAATTTAAAAGTAAATTTAGACATTGAAACATAAGGTTGCGATACTCCGAAATTAGTTGTTAGCAGAGTAACGGTTTTTATGTGGAGTCTAGTTCATCAAAAAAAGAACAGAAAGGACAACAATTTTAATGGAAAATAAGTTAAAAATTAAATTAAAAGCATTTGATCATAAAATAGTTGATAATGCATCACTTAAATTAGTAAATTTATTAAAAGAATTAAAAGTAGATTTTAGTGGTCCAGTGCCATTACCTACAAAAAGAGAAGTATTTACTATTTTACGTTCAGTTCATGTTAATAAAACATCACGTGAACAATTTGAAAGTAGAACACATCAAAGATTAATTGTTTTAAACAAATTTTCAAAAGAAGTATTAGACAAAATTAAGAGAGTTGAATTACCAGTAGGTGCTCAAATACTTATAGATACTAAATAAATAAAATAAGGAGGATCCAAGATGAAAGGAATCTTAGGAAAAAAAGTTGGAATGACTCAACTATATGCTGATTCAGGTATTTTATTACCAGTAACAGTTATTGAAGTTAAACCAAATGTTGTAACACAAGTTTTTTCAAAAGAAAAAGATGGCTACAATGCATTACAATTAGGTTTAGAAGACAAGAAAGTTTCTAGACAAAACAAACCAGAACAAGGTCATTTTAAAAAATCTAACACAGCACCTAAGCGCTTCGTAAAAGAAATTAGAGAAATGGTTGGATTTGAACTTGGACAATCAGTTGATTTATCTATTTTTTCAGTAGGTGAATTAATTGATGTTACAGGAACATCAAAAGGAAAAGGATTTGCTGGAACAATTAAAAGACATAACCAAGCAATCGGACCTAAATCACATGGTGGTGGGGGTGGATCACAACCATTAAGACAAACAGGATCTTTAGGAGATATTTCAGGAAACAAAGTTGTTAAAGGTATGACAATGCCTGGACAATTAGGAAATGTAAAAAGAACAGTTCAAAATCTTGAAATCTTAAGCATTGATTTAGAAAATAATTTAATTATAGTTAAAGGTTCAGTTCCTGGACCTAAAAAATCATTTGTTATTCTAAAAGAAGCTGTTAAACAATTACCTTCTAAAACACCTGTGCAATTAGTTAACCTAAAAGAGGCTTTAGAAAAAAATCATTTATTTGAATTAGCTAAAAAATATAATGTAGAACTACATATGGAAATGTCAGTAAAAGAAATGAAAGAATTATTAAAAGCAGCTGAAGATAAAGCAGAAGGAGATAAATAATGGAAAAGGTTGTTAAAAAAACATCAACAACTTCTAAAAAAGAAACATCGACAAAAAAACCTGTTTCTAAAACAACTAAAAAAGTAGAAGTTAAAACATCAAAAAAAGTTGATACTCCATTAGTAAGAAAAGAAGTTAAATTACCAAAAGAAGTTTTTGGAATTGAAACATTTAATCAACAAGCTGTATTTGATTCAATTATTGCTGAAAGAGCTTCAAGAAGACAAGGAACACATAAAGTAAAAAATAGAGCTGAAGTAAGTGGTACTGGTAAAAAACCTTGAAGACAAAAAGGTACAGGTAGAGCAAGAGCTGGTTCTATGAGATCACCAATTTGAGTAGGTGGTGGAAGAGCTTTTGGACCTACAGTGGAAAGAAATTATAATTTAAAAGTTAATAAAAAAGTTAGACAATTAGCTTTATTAAGTTCTTTATCACAATTAGCTAAAAACAAACAAGTTATTGTGGAAAATATAAAAGTAGAAAAATATTCAACAAAAGAAATTGTTTCTAAACTAAAAGATTTACAAGTAGAAAAATTAAGAAATATTTTAGTAGTTTCAAATGATGAAAAAGTTTATATTTCTGCAAGAAATCTTCAAAATGTAAAAGTGACAAAAGTTACTTCATTATTAATTGAAGACTTAGTAAAAGCAGATATATTGATTTTAAGTCAAGATGATATTAAATATTTAGAAGGGTTGGTTAAATAATGAATATTAATGAAATAATCAAATACCCAATTTTAACTGAAAAAAGTTATTTACAAATGAGTTCAGGAACATATGTTTTTGCTGTTGATAGAAGAACTAACAGGAGTGAAGTTAAAAAAGCAGTTGAATATATTTTTAATGTTAAAGTAGAAAAAGTAAATATTTTTAATGTTCCAAAAAAACCTGCAAAATTAGGTAGATATCAAGGATTTACAAATTCTTTCAAAAAAGCTATTGTTACTTTGGTTGAAGGGCACACAATTGCTGTTCTAAATGAAGATTTAGAGTCACCAACACCAGAAGAACAAACAAATGTAGTGGAAGAAACTAAAAAAGAAACAAAAGTTTCTAAATCAGCATCAGAAGTTGATAAAAAAGTTGCAGAAAAAATAGCAGCTAAAAAAAATAAAGAAAAAAAATAATTCATAGAACTTTAAAGAAAAAAATATTTTAAAGTTATTAATAAAATAAGGAGAGAAAATGGCGATTAAACATTATAAACCAACTTCAAATGGTCGTCGTGGTATGTCTACCCTTGATTACAAGCAAAATTTATCAGGACACGAACCTGAAAAAAGCTTATTAGTTACATTACCTAAAAAATCAGGTAGAAACAATCAAGGAAAAATAACTACACGTCACAAAGGTGGAAGAAATAAAAGAAAATATCGTATTATTGATTTCAAAAGAAATAAAGATAATATTTTTGGAACAATTAAATCTATTGAATACGATCCAAATAGATCAGCTAATATTTCTTTAGTTGTTTATGCAGATGGTGAAAAACGTTATATTTTATCACCTAAAGATATTAAGGTTGGACAAAAAGTTATTTCAGGTGAACAAGTTGATATTTTAGTAGGTAACTCATTACCTTTATCAAATATTCCTGAAGGTACAGTTGTTCATAACATCGAAATGCAACCTGGAGGTGGAGGAATTATCGCTCGTTCAGCTGGGTCTTCTGCACAAATCCAAGGAAAAGATGAAGATGGAAAATACGTAGTTTTAAGACTAAAATCAGGTGAATATAGAAGAATTTTAGCAAAATGTAGAGCAACCATTGGAGTTGTAGGTAATGAAGAACATTCATTAGTTAACATTGGTAAAGCAGGAAGAAATAGACATTTAGGTATTAGACCTACTGTTCGTGGATCTGTAATGAACCCAATTGATCACCCACATGGAGGGGGAGAAGGGAAACAACCTATTGGTAGAAAATCTCCATTAACTCCATGAGGTAAAAAAGCTCTTGGTGTTAAAACAAGAAATAATAAGAAATCTTCAACAAAATTAATTATAAGAAGAAGAAAGGAAAGTAAATAATGGCTAGATCACTTAAAAAAGGTCCATTCGCTGATACATCTTTATTAAAAAAAGTTGAATTAATGAATGAACAAAAAAATAAAAAACCAATTAAAACATGATCTAGAAGATCAACAATCTTTCCTCAATTTGTAGGACTAACATTCCAAGTTCATAATGGAAAAATATTTAATGATGTTTTTGTAACAGATGATATGGTAGGACATAAATTAGGAGAATTTTCTCCAACAAGAACCTATACAGGTCATGGTGCTGATAAAGGGAAGAAAAAATAATGCAAAAAGCAATAGCAAGTGTTAAAATGCAAAGAGTATCTGCTCAAAAAGCTCGTTTAGTAGCAGATTTATTCCGTTATAAAAATACAACAGAAGCACTATCAATCCTACATAACACAAATAAAAAAGCATCAAAATTATTTATTAAATTATTAAATTCAGCAATTGCTAATGCAATTAATAACTTTGGTATGGATGGTGATAATTTATTTGTAAGTTCAGTTCAAGTTAATGAAGGACCTACATACAAAAGATTTCAACCAAGATCTAAAGGAACAGCATATTCAATTTTAAAAAGAACATCACATTTATCAATAACAGTAGAGGAAAGAAAGTAGGAAAATTTTATGGGACAAAAAGTTAATCCAAATGGTTTTAGATACGGTATTACTAAAAAACATAATGTAAATTGATTTGCTGATAAAGCTAATTTTGCTACTTACTTATTAGAAGATGTAAAAATTAGAGAATATGTTGAAAAATTTGTTAGAGATTATCAAATAGGACAAGTTGAAATTAGAAGAGATCAAAACAATAAAGTTACTTTAACAATTCATACAGCTAAACCTGGTGTAGTATTAGGTCAAGGTGGAGAAAATGTTAAAAAAATGACAACAGATATTCAAAAATTTGTTAAAAATAAAAAATTAAATTTATCAATTGATGTTGTTGAAATTCAAAAACCGGAATTAAACGCAAGATTAGTAGCTGAACAAATAGCTATTAAATTAGAAAACAGAGGATCATTTAGAGTAGCTCAAAAATTTGGAATTAAAGTTGCTTTAAAAGCAGGAGCTAAAGGAATTAAAACTCAAGTTTCTGGTAGATTAAACGGTGTGGAAATGGCTCGTGCAGAAGGATATTCTGAAGGAGAAATGAAATTACACACTTTAAGACAAAATGTTGATTATGCTCAAGCAACAGCTCATACAACTTATGGTGCTTTAGGAGTGAAAGTATGAATTTCTTTAGGAGAGGTTAAAGAGGGTGATAAATAATGTTACAACCAAAAAGAACCAAATATAGAAGAAATTTTAGAATTTCACACGATAAAAGAGAAGCACATAAAGGAAATAAAGTTTCATTTGGAGAGTTTGGTTTACAAGCAACAACTTCTGCTTGAGTAACAGCTAGACAAATTGAATCTGCAAGGATTGCTATCACAAGAAGAATGGGTCGTGAAGGAGATGTTCATATTAGAATTTTCCCTCACTTATCATTAACTTCTAAACCTATCGGAGTACGTATGGGATCTGGTAAAGGTTCTCCTGAAAAGTGAGTAGCAGTTGTAAAAGTTAATACAATGATGTTTGAAGTTTCAGGAGTAAAAGAAGAAATAGCTAGAGATGCTTTAAGACTTGGTGGACATAAATTACCAGTAAAATGAAAAATAGTTAAAGCAAATGAAGAAGGGGATGAATAATGGAATTTAAAGAATTAAAAAACAAATCTCTTTCAGAACTAAAACAATTAGTAGTTGAACACAAAGCTGAGTTATTTTCTTTAAGATTTAAAAATGCTACATCACGTTTAGATAAAACTCATCAAATCAAAGAAATTAGAAAAAATATTGCCAGAGTTTTAACAGCTATACAACAAAAAGAAAACAATGATAAAGGTGGAAAATAATGGAAAGAAAAAATACAAAGAAAACATTAATTGGTACTGTTGTTTCTGATAAGAATCAAAAAACAATTATTGTTGCAGTAGATTCTTATGTTAAACACCCTTTATATGGAAAAAGATTTAAAGTTACTAAGAAATTTGCAACTCACGATGAAAAAGAAGAAGCTTCTTTAGGAGATATTGTTAAAATCAGTGAAACAAGACCTTTTTCAAAAACTAAAACATTTAGATTAGTTGAAATTCGTGAAAAAGCAAAAGAAGGAGCTAAATAATGGTTCAAGAACTCTCAAGATTAGTTGTTGCAGATAACTCAGGTGCAAAAGAAGTGGGTTTAATTAGAAACTTAGGTGGTTCAGTTAAAAAAACTTCAAATATTGGTGATGTGATAGTTTGTTCAGTTAAAAAAGCTCTTCCAAACGGAATTGTAAAAGAAGGACAAGTTGTGAAAGCAGTTATTGTTCGTTCAACTTATGGAATCAAAAGAAAAAATGGTTCACATATAAAATTTGATGACAATGCAGTTGTTATTATTAAAGAAGATGGTTCTCCAAGAGGAACACGTGTTTTTGGTCCAATAGCTAGAGAAATAAGAGACAAAGGATATTCCAAAATTGTTTCACTTGCACCAGAGGTTTTATAGAAAGGAATAATTATTGATATGAAAATTAGAAAAAATGATGAAGTAATAGTTATTTCAGGATCACATAAAGGAAAAATTGGTCAAGTTTTAGAAGTTTATCCAAAAACACAAGAAGTTAAAATTAAAGATATTAATAAAAAAACTAAACACCACAAACCATCACAATCAAGAAGTGAAGGTTCAATTGAGGTTGTTGAATTCCCATTACACGTTTCAAAAGTATCTTTATTAGTTAAAAAAGCTACTAAAGATAAACCAGCTCAATATTCAAAAATAGGTTACAAAATGGTAAATAATAAAAAAGTGCGTTTTGTTAAAAAAACAGGGAAAACAATTTAGTTAGAAAGGTAATTTTATAAAGATGACATTAAAAGAAAAATACGAAAAACAAGTTAAAAAGAATTTACAAGAAAAATTTGCTTATACATCTGTAATGCAATTACCTAAAATTGAAAAAATTGTTTTAAATATGACAGCTGGAAAAGAAGTAACTAATTCTAAAGCTATAGAAGAAGTTATGAATGAAATGGCATTAATTTCAGGGCAAAAACCTTATCAAACAGTTGCTAAAAAATCATTAGCTTCATGAAAATTACGTGAAGGAATGCCAATGGGAGCAAAAGTTACATTAAGAAGAGAAAGAATGTGAGAATTCTTAGATAAATTAATTAATGTAGCAATTCCAAGAATTAGAGACTTTAGAGGTGTAAATCCTAAAGCTTTTGATGGAAGAGGAAATTATTCATTAGGAATTAAAGAAGAAATTATTTTTCCAGAAATTAGTTTCGATAAAATTAGAAAAATTAAGGGATTGGATGTAATTATTGTTACAACAGCAAATACAGATAAAGAAGCAAAATTTTTATTAGAACAATTAGGAATGCCTTTTGGTAAGGCAGAAAAATAGGAGTAAAATGGCAAAAACATCATTAAAAGCAAAAGCTAAAAAACATAAAAAATTCAAAGTTAGAGAATATACAAGATGTGAATTATGTGGTCGTCCACATGCTGTTTTAAGAAAATTTAAAATCTGTCGTATTTGTTTTAGAAAATTAGCACATGAAGGAAAAATTCCTGGTATTAAGAAAGCGAGTTGATAATTATGGCTATAATTACAGATCCAATTGCAGATATGATTGTAAGAATCAAAAATGCATTTATGAGAAAACACAAATTTGTTGAAATCCCACATTCTAATAAAAAACACAAAATTTTAGAAATCTTCAAAAAAGAAGGTTATATTCAAAATTTTGAAACTCAAGGAGAAGGTGTAGAAAAAAAACTTGTTGTAGAATTAAAATATAAAGGTACAACAAGTGCTATTACCGGAATTAAAAGAGTTTCAAAACCAGGATTAAAAGTTTATTCATCTGTTGGAGATTTACCAAAAGTACTTTCAGGATATGGAACAGTTATTGTTTCTACATCTAAAGGTTTATTAACTGATAAAGAAGCTAGAAAGGAAAATGTTGGTGGTGAAATTATCGCCTTCATTTGATAATTTATGTCTAGAGTAGGAAAAAGAGTTTTATTAGTTCCAGAAGGAACAGAAGTATTAGTTAATAATAATTTAGTTACTGTTAAAGGTAAATTAGGACAATTAAAAAGAGAATTTTCTAATTTAATCAAAATTAAAGTAGAAAATAATCAAGTTACAACAGAAAGATTAAACGAAGAAAAACATACAAAGCAATTACACGGTACAACTAATTCCTTACTTGCAGGAATGATTAAAGGTGTAACCTCTGGTTTTTCAAAAGAAATAGAAATTAAGGGTGTTGGTTACAAAGCTACATTAAAAGGTAACCAAATTGAAATTTTAGCAGGATATTCACACCCTGTATTAATAGATGTTCCAAATACTTTAAAAGTAGAAGTTCCAAAACCAGTTTCCATAATTGTTTCTGGTATTGATAAACAACAAGTTGGACAATTAGCTGCTGTTATTAGAAGTGTTAGAAAACCTAATCCTTATTCAGGAAAAGGTATTATGTATAAAAATGAAAACATTAGACGTAAAGAAGGGAAAAAAGCTTCTAAATAATTTTAGAATAGAAGCGAGGTATTATCAATGGCTCAATTATCAAGAAATAAAGCTAGAATTAAAAAACATCATAGAATTAAATCTAAATTAGTTTTAGGTACAGCAACCAAACCACGTTTATCAGTTTTCAAATCACTAACAAACTTTTATGCACAATTAATAGATGATACTAAAGGAGTAACAATAGCATCTGTTTCAACTTTAAAACATAAAGAATATAGCGGAAATATTAAAGTAGCTGAAATACTTGGAAAATTAATGGGACAAAAAATTAAAGAATTAAAAATTGAATCAATTGTATTTGATCGTTCAGGTTATATTTATCATGGAAGAGTAAAAGCATTTGCAGAAGCAGTTAGAAATGAAGGAGTTAAATTTTAATAATGGAAAATAAAGAAATTAAAAAAGAAGTTGTTAAAAAAGCAACTCCAACTAAAAAAATAGAATCTTCAAGAGAACCAAAAAAACACTTCCATTCTAAAGACAAAGATTCAAAAACATCTAATAATAATCGTAAATTCTCAAGACCAAAAAAAGAATTTAACAAACAACCTTTCCAAAATGAATTCGAAGAAAAAGTAATTGATGTTGCAAGGGTAACTACTGTTGTTAAAGGAGGAAGAAGATTTTCTTTCTCAGCATATGTAGTGGTTGGTAATAAAAAAGGAAAAGTTGGTTTTGGTCACGGAAAAGCTAATGAAGTGCAAGATGCTATTAAAAAAGCAGTTAAAGATGCACAAAACAATTTAATAACTGTTCCAGTGGTAGAAGAAGCTGCAACAGTACCACATGAAATTAAACAAAAATTCTTAGCATCTAAAGTACTATTAAAACCAGCTCCAAAAGGAAAAGGAATTATAGCATCTGGTACAGTTCGTGCAGTTGTAGAATTAGCAGGATATTCAAACATTTATACTAAAACTTATGGTTCAAGAACAAAAGCTAATATCGTTAGAGCAACAATCATTGCTTTACAAAATCTTAGAACAGTAGAAAAAATTGCTGAATTAAGAGATATTAAAGTAGAAGATTTGTTAAGCAATAAATAGTCCAGGAGGAAAAATGTCATATAAATTACATACATTACAATACACTGAAGGTTCAAGAAAAGAAAAACACCGTAAAGGTCGTGGACATGCAGCTGGTAAAGGAAAACAAGCTGGTAGAGGACAATCAGGACAAACAAAACGTGGAACTGTAAGACCTGGATTTGAAGGAGGACAAAACCCTCTCTTCAGACGTTTACCAAAAATCGGTTTTAACAATGTTAATAAAGTTGAATATCAAGTTATATCATTAGAAAAATTAGATGCTACATTTAAAGATGGTGACAAAGTAACATTAGAAATGTTATTTGAAACTAGATTAGCAAGAAGAAAAACAATGCCTGTAAAATTATTATCTTCAGGTACATTAACTAAAAAAATATTTATAGAAGTTAATGCCGTTTCAAACTCAGCAAAAGAAGCGGTAGAAAAATTAGGTGGAAAAGTAGAATTGGTTTAAGATGTTTTATAGATTAAAAAAAGTATTAAACTGGATAGGATTAATCTTTTCAAAAATCTATTTAAATATAAAACATAAAATTCAAACATTTTCCAAAGAAAAAATCTTAACTAAAAAAATATTATTTTCTATATGAATTTTAGCTATTTTTGTTATAGCAGGTACAATCACATTACCTGGTGTATCTATAAATAAAAATGCTTCTTTAGATTCTAATTCATTTTTAGGAATAATTAATATTGTAGGTGGTGGAGGGTTAACTAACTTTTCAATAGTAGCCTTAGGAATAGGACCATTCATAACAGCATCTTTGATTATGATGGTCGCTCAAACTAAATTATTTCCACCAGTTCATAGGTTAAGTCAATCAGGACCGCTAGGTAGACGTAAAATAAATATTATTACAAGACTTTTAACTATTTTTATAGCTATAGCTCAATCAATTTTCTTAATTAGAACATTGTTTGATGCCAATTTAGGAGCACAAAGTTTTGTATATTTAAGCAACAATGCAGCTTATTATAAATACTTTATTTTACCTTGTATACTTATTAGCGGTTCTTTGTTTTCTTTATTTTTAGGAGAACAAATTACTGAAAAAGGAGTTGGTAATGGGACTTCACTTTTAATTTTTACAGGAATCGCAACACGTTTACCAAGTAAATTAAAAGGAGCCTTTAATTACTTTATTTCAGGATCTAATTCAGACTCTTTGATTAGTAATATAATTTTCTTTGGAGTTTATATTATTGGTTTTTTAGTTTTAATTTTTATAGTTGCATATGTTTATACTGCAGAAAGAAAAATACCTATTCAACAAACAGGATCTGGAATGACTAAAAATGTTAAAGATATTTCAGTATTACCAATTAAAGTAAATCCAGCAGGTGTTATGCCAATCATTTTTTCTTTAATTGTTTTATCTTTACCAACTTTAATAGTAGGACTTCTTGATCCATACACTTCATCTACAAGATATTTTGTAGAAAGAAGTTTAAGATTAACTGATCCAATTGGATTTAGTCTATTTGTAGTTATTACCTTTTTATTTGCAATTGGTATGGGATTACAACAGTCTAGAGTGGATAAAATTTCAGAAGATTTTGGAAAAAATTCAACCTTTATTCCTGGAATAAGACCAGGAGAACAAACAGAAGATTATTTAATTTCTGTTGTTTTAAGACTTTCTATTTTCTCTGCATTTTATCTTGTAGCAATTGGTTCTTTAGAACCTATTATGCAAATGTTTGGAATGCCACGGAGCATTACATTTGGTGGAACTTCTATTATTATTTTAATAACCACAGCATTAGAAACAATAGGTCAAATTAAAGCAAGAAGACAATCAGAAAAAATTTCACAAAAAAGAAGAAAAATTAGTAAATCATTTACTAAACAAAATAAAAATAACGGAGATTTATTATGATAAAAAACATAATTTTTTTAGGTGCACCAGGAGTTGGAAAAGGAACTGTTGCATCATTACTTGCAAAAGAAATTGATTTTATTCATTTATCAACAGGAGAAATTTTTAGAACCGCAATTAGAAACCAAACTAAATTAGGTTTGGAATTAAAAAATATTGTTGAAAGTGGTAGATATGTTCCTGACAATATAACTAATGAAATAGTAAAAGAAAAGTTAGAAGAATTAAACAAACAAAACGTTAACTTTATTTTAGATGGTTATCCAAGAACAATTAATCAAGCAGATTTTTTATCAAATTTAAGCACTTCTCAAATAAAAAATGTTATTTTATTACAAGCTCCAAGTGAAGTTATTATTCAAAGACTTTCTAAAAGAAGATATTGCCCTACTTGTTCTGCAACTTATCATCTTGATTTCAAACCTTCTGCAAAGCAATTACTTTGCGAAAATGACGATACAGTTTTATTACAAAGAAAAGATGATGAAGAAGAAGCAATTATTCGTAGATTAGAAGTTTATAATAATGAAACTAAAGTATTAATAGATTATTATAAAGACAAAAATATGTTAATCACTATAGATGCAACACAAACTCCAGAATTCATAGTACAAAAAATAGTTAAAGAAATTTTATAAAATGAGCAAATTGATAAAAAAAGATTTTGAAATAGAATTAATAACTAAATCAGCAAATATTCTTTCAGAAGTAAAAAAAATAGTTTATGATGCAATAGAAGAAGGGGTTTCTTTATTGCAACTAGACAAACTTGCTTATGATGAAATTATCAAAAGAAACGCAGAACCAGCTTTTTTAGGTTACCAAAATTTTCCTAACACAATTTGCGCTTCTTTAAATCATGAGTTAATTCACGGAATTCCGGATCAAAGAATTTTAAAAACAGGGGATTTAATTTCTATAGATTTAGGAGTTAAATATAAAGGATACTATTCAGATTCTGCCTTTTCCAAATCAGTTGGAAAAGAAAATAATCTTGAAAACGAAAAACTGATTTCTGTTGCAAAAAGAGCAATAGATGCCGGTATAAATGCAATCAAACCTGGAGCAAGGATAGGAGATATTTCTAAAGCAATTTCCAAGGTTATTTTTGAAAACAAAATGTTTACAACAGAGGAATTTTGTGGCCACGGAATTGGAAAAAAACTTCATGAAGCACCTAATGTTTACAATTTATATACAGGAGATAAAGGGATTTTGTTAAGAGATAATATGGTAATTTGTATAGAACCTATGATTTTACAAGAAAGTCCGGAAGTTAAAATATTAAGTGATGGTTGAACTGTGGTTCCAAAATATAACCGTAAAAAAACAGTTCACGCGGAAGAAACCATTTTAATTAAAAATGGAAAAGGAATAATTTTAAGTTAATTCAAAGAGTTGGAAAAATTCAAAAATTTAGTATAATTTTTAATGTTAATTATACAAGCCTGGCATAAGGTAATGTCGAAATAAGTCCAGGTATTTCTTTAAAGGGCACAATTACTTTTAAAGAAATAAAATAATAATAAATACCAAACATTAATTGTACAAATAAAAAACCAAAAGAGGTATTTCAATAAATGGCAAAAGATGCAATCAAAATGACAGGTAAAGTAATTCAAGCACACAATTCTAGTGAGTATGAAATTTTATTAGAAAATAATGCTAAAATTCAAGCTCACATTTCAGGAAAAATGAAAATGTATCACATTAAAATAATTCCTGGAGATAGTGTTGATGTTGAAATTAGTCCTTATGATTGAACAAAAGGAAGAATTGTTTATCGTCATAAATAAAGGAGATTTATGAAAGTAAGAGCATCAGTTAAAAAGATGTGTAAAGACTGTAAAATAATCAAAAGAAATGGAATAAATAGAATCATTTGTATTCTACCAAAACACAAACAAAGACAAGGTTAGGAAAATATGGCTAGAATTTTAAACATAGAAATTCCAAATAATAAGAGAGTTGTTATTTCTCTAACTTATATTTTTGGGATAGGAAAATCAAGAGCTCAAGAAATTTTACAAAAGGCTCAAATAGACGAAAATATTCGTGTAAAAGATTTAAGTGAAGAACAATTATCAAAAATAAGAGATATAGCTTCACAATATACAACAGAAGGTGATTTACGTCGTGAAGTAGCTATTAACATTAAAAGATTAATGGAAATTAAATGTTATAGAGGAATCAGACATAGAAAAGGATTACCAGTTCGTGGTCAAGTAACTCAGAAAAATGCACGTACAAGAAAAGGACCAAGAAAAACTGTTGCTGGAAAGAAAGGTAAATAAGATATGGCTAGAAAAGTTAAAAGAAAAAATATTACTAGCGGAATCGCTCACATTCACTCAACTCACCAAAACACAATTGTAACTTTTTCAGATGAAAAAGGTAATGTAATTGCATGATCTTCATCTGGTGCTATTGGATATAAAGGGACAAAAAAGAAAACTCCATATGCAGCAGGATTAGCAGCAGCAGCAGCATCTGAAGCAGCTAAAGAACATGGAATTAAAGAAGTTAAAGTTGAAATTAAAGGTTTAGGACCAGGAAAAGATGCAGCAAGAAAACAAATTGAAGTTTCAGGTATTACTGTTACTGAAATTAAAGATGTTACACCTATTCCACATAACGGAACAAGACCTCCAAGAAAAGTAATCAAAAGAGAAACAAAAAGATAGGAGTTGTTAAGTTATGCAAAAAATGGCAAAAGTAAATTACAAAGAAGAAAAAGAAAATAAACATTCAGATTATTTCACTTCTTTTGTTTTAGAACCTTTAGAAAGAGGATTTGCTAACACTTTAGGTACAGCTTTAAGAAGAACAATATTATCTTCAGTTTCTTCAGTTGCTCCATTTGCAATTAGAATTGAAAAAGTAGATCACGAATTTCAAGCAATCGACAACGTAGAAGAAGATGTAGTTACTTTATTAAATAATTTAAAGAAAGTAAAGTTTATTTATAATAAAGAAGTTTTTATTGATAAAAAACCTGTAAGAGTTTCATTTAATTATGATAAATTTACTGAAAAAAATATTTTTGCAAAAGATATTCAACTACCAGCAGGAGTAACTATTGTAAACCCTGATCAACAAATCGCAACTCTTTCTAAAGCAAACGCTTTAAAATTCGAAATGTTTTTATTATCAGGAAGAGGATTTGTTTCTTTTGAAGACAACAAAAAAAATATTTTAGAATATGGTTCTGAATTAGAATCAAATTTAAAATCAGGAACCATTTTAGCAGTTGATTCAGATTTTTCACCTGTTACAAATGTTCAATATAAATTTAGTGAACTTAACTCAGCTTCTAACATTATTCAAGAAAAACTAGAATTTAATGTTAAAACAGATGGAACAGTAGAAGCAAAAGAGGTTATTGCTCAAGCTGCAAAAATTTTAATTGCACATTTGAAAATAGTTTCAAATACTGAAAATTTAGAAATTAATGAAAAAGACTATTTTGAAGAAGAAAAAGTTAAAGAAGAAACTCCTAAAGATAAATCAATTGATATTAATGATTTAAGTTTAACAGTAAGATCATTAAATGCTTTAAGACGTGCAGGATTTAGAACTGTAGCAGACTTAGAAAAAATTGATGAAGAAGAATTAAATAATGTTAAAAATTTAGGTAAAAAATCCGTTCAAGAAATTATTGAAAAATTAGCTGAACGCGGTATTTCACTTAAGAAAGGAGACTAAAAATGGCTAATCCAACACAATTATTTAGAAGAAATTCAACTTGAAGAAAACACGTTTTACGTTCTTTATCTACAGATGTTATTGTTCACGGAAGAATCACAACAACAGAAGCAAGAGCTAAAGAATTAAGAAAACACGTTGAGAGATTAATTACAAAAGCAAAAACTAATACACTTGCTTCTCGTCGTTTAGCAGCTGCATTTTTAAGAGATGTAAAAACCAGTGATGGTAAATCAGCATTATCATATTTATTCGATGTAGTAGGACCAAAATATAAAAGTCGTAATGGTGGTTATACAAGAATAATTAAATTGCCTGCAAGACAAGGTGATAATTCTAAAATGGCTATTATCGAATTAGTTTAAAATATGAAAATAACCGTTTTTGGTTATTTTTTTTATAAAAGATTTGGTTTTATGTAAATTATTAATCAAAATGTCCTTTTTTTAGCGATATGAAAATAATAATTATT
>NZ_JBTGVD010000026.1:0-16044 GCF_054343395.1 Mycoplasma sp. CB776 | reverse complement strand
ATTTTTTTCTATCATTTTTTCAATTTCAATTCAAGATTCATCATTAATATTACTAGAATAAATAGTATTATTAATAAAAAGTTTGAAATCGTTTTTATAATGTTTTTCCTTTATGAAAGCAAAATTATATTTATTTTTTAAACAATATCTTTTTAATTGATTAAACATTGCTTTTGTATCTTCTTCTTTATTAAAATTATCTTTTTCTATTTTTATTAAGTAAATATTTTGGTTTTGAGTTCTGATTATATAATCAATATGTAAAAATTTTTTCTTATGAAGTGAATTATAATAAATTATTGAAAAATTAGAATAACCTTTATTTCCTACTCTATAAACATCTTTTATAAAATTTTGATTATTTTCACACCAAATTTCAAAATTCATTTCTGCTCTTGAACGCAGTTTTTCACTATCAATCATAGCTAATGAATAATTTTTATAAACATTTGTTGTTAATATTTTATTTTCTTTTTCATAGTTTATAAATGAATAATATTCTTCTTTAGGGATTTTGAATTCCACTTCTTTAACTTCTAAAAGGGAATTTTGTAATATTTTAGTTTCTTCAAATCTTTTGAATATTTCCAGTAATTTCTCAAAATTATTAATTATAAATGAATAGAATTCTTTATTATTTAAAGATAATATTTTTTTATCTTTTTTGCTTTTTAACCTAAATAATGAAGATTTTTTAAATAACTTATGCAAAATAGTTTCTTTTAAATCTTCATAGGAAAGATTAAGAGGGTTTTTTAATTGATCTATACTTTTCATTAAAATTCTTCCATGATTACTTGTGCTTACATCTACTTCATTAGTATGTTCACTAACATTTTCAAAAGGATTTTCCTGTAAATTATTAATCTTTCCTTGTAGAAAACTTGTAATTATTTTTTCATTTATTATAAAACCATTTTGTTTTAAAATTTCTTTATTTTTTTCAAATTCATTGATTTTAAGGTTATATTTTATTAAGAAATACTCTCTGATTTCTTCTAATAATGTTTTATTTTCATTGTAAGCATAATTTTTGTTTGGAATTTGTTTTAATAATGTAATATCCTTTGCACCTTCTCTTAAAAATAATTTTTCAGCTTCAAATCCACCTAATAAAATAGCTTCATTCTTAAACTTTTCATCATATGTAAATAAATAGGAATAATCTAATATTTCATTATTATAATGATGGACTTCTGGCATTCTTCTAATTCGTCCAAGTGTTTGAATTTCAAATTTTTCACTCATATTATCACGCAATTTAACTAAAATTTTTGCCCTTGGACAGTCTCAACCTGTTGCTATTGCTTGCTTGAATAATAAAAAAGAAACTTCATTATTATTTTTAACTATTTCATCAGGAACTAAATTGATTTTACTAAGTTTTTTTATTTTCTTAGTTCCTTCGGTTTCTAAATCTCTTTCTGAAAATCAAGAAGCTACTTTTCCATTTTCATAATTAAAACCTAAGTTATTTAAAATTTCTTCTACTTGTGAAATTAAATTATCATTTAAATTAGGAAATTGTATTAACACTAATGGATTAATGTCAAGATTTATTTTTTGATATTCTGTAATTATATTTTTTCTTATTTGATTTGAATTTTCAATTAAATATTTTGTTTCAAAAGATATATTATTGCCTTTATTTTTTTCAAGATCTTTATTTATAAAAATTCCTTTTGTTATTAATCCTTCTTCAATAACATCACTTTCACTAATAATTATTTCTTGATAATTATTTGATTTTTTTATAGGCGTTGCTGAAACTCTAATTTCACTTTTTGGAGAAATTGATTCAATAATAAAATTAGCTTTTATTGTGTTATTATTGTGCTCTTCATCTATAATAACTATAAAATTATAGTTTTTCAACTTAGCTTCGTTTATTCTATCAAAAAAATTATTTTTTTCTGTTTGTGCAATAGCAATATTCGTTTTATTTGTAATTTTTTCTCAATTTATAAAATATATTCCTTTATTTTCAAAACCATTTAGTAACACATCATCCAAATCTCCAGAAATCATTGCTGGAAAACTTTTTCTCATTTTATTAAAAGATTGCACTTCCAATTCCCCTTTTCCAGGTGTTAATCAAATGAAAATATAATTATCAGTATTTGAAATAAACTGATTAATATATTCAAATAAAATTATTGTTTTACCTGAACCGGTAGGTGCTTGTAAAATAATTTTATTTATTGCGCTGTCATCGATGGTTGAAAATGTTTTTTCAAATATTTTTTGAGCAGCTTTTACTTGAAATTCTTTTAGTTTCATAATTAATAACCTCTTATCTTTTTAAGTTCTTTAAAGTAATATTTGTAAGGGATTTTGAAAAGCGATATTTCTTTTTTTTCAATTTCTTTTTGTTGTTCTAAGTTTAACTCTACTTCTGTATTTATAAACAATTTTCCTTTATTTTTGATTATTTTTAAAGCAGTTTCTATTTCTTCTTCATTATTTATAAAATAAATTTTTTCATTGTTAATTTCATTTAAATACTCTAGTTCTGCAAGCAATTTAGAACTATTGATTAATATTTCTTCTATTTCAAAATCTTCTTTTTCTGCTTGTGCAAAATTTATAGTTTTAACTTCTAAATACTTTAAATTAAACTCTGAACCATTTGAATATTTTTCGCCATTATCTTTGAATCCTGTTATAACAGTTTTTATTCTTGAAAAAGTTATATTTCTAGATATGTTATTTTCATTATTTGTGCACAAAATAAATTGTCTTTTGCCATTATCCTCTTTATTTAATTCCATTACTGCTTGTGCAGTAGTTCCACTACCGGCAAAAAAATCTAAAACTATTGAATTTTTATTAAAAAATCTTAATATATATTTTATTAAACTAACAGGTTTTGGATTATTAAAGTTTTTATTAATCAATATTTTATTTATTTCTTTTATACCTTCTTTAGTATTTTCAATTACCGATTTCGCTACTTCCATTTCAGAATCTGATAAAAACCTTTTGAAACGTGGTGTTTTAGTTTCATCATCATAAAAATAAATTCGATTATTTTTTAAATGTTCTTCCATAGTTTTTAAGCTATATCTTCATCCTGTTTTTGGATTTTTACATTCTTTTTTTGTAATTGGATGAAGAATTTTATAATTATTTTTTTCGCTAAAAACAGGAGAAGAAGTATTATCTAAAGCAAAAACTTTAAAATTTCAATCTGTCTTTGTTAAATATTCTTTTTCAACTTTATTATAGTTTGAAATTCCTTTTAATTGGGGATTCTCTTTATAAAAAGATTTTAATAGTTGTTCTACTTCCGAAATTTCTAAATTTTCTTCTTTAGCATATTGAAGTAAATTTTGCACTTCTAAAAATCCTGGTTTAGTTATTTTAAAGAAATTTTTTCTTTCTAAAATTTCTCTATTTTTACTATAACACAAAATGTATTCATGATTAGTTGATGTTGTTTTAGAATTGTTTTTTGTTGAATTTTTAATTCAAATAAAATTTTCTATAAAATTAAATTCTCCAAAAATTTGGTCGCATAAAATTTTCAAATGAGCAAACTCATTTTCATCTATGCTAATTAAAATAACTCCATTATCTGCTAATAATTCGCGAGCTAATTTCAATCTCTTATTCATAAAAGATAATCATTTAGAATGCGGGAATTTATCATTTGCATCAACATAATTATCGTTATAAATAAAATCTTTATTTTTAGTGTTATAAGGTGGATCAATATAAATGACTTCGATTTTATTTTTATGAGTTTTCAAAAGTAAATTTAAGGTCAATAAGTTTTCACCTTCTATTAAAAAATTTAATGACTTTTCTTTAGAATTAATTATCTTATTTGCTTTATTTTCCTGCAAAAAAAGAATATTCGACTTTAAAACATTATCTACTTTTTCTTTTTGCTCTTCTCAAATTAAGCCGAATCTTTTTTGACTTACTTCTTTTAATAATAAATTCAGTTGAATTAATCTTTTTTCATCTCTAGTTTCGCTTTTTATTTCTTTTATTAATTCTACAAATTCTTCTTGTTTTGTTTTTGAATAATTACTCATTTTTACTTCCTTTTATTTTCTTTATTATAAATTAAATTTTACTATAAGTATTATTTTATTTATTTTAAAATCTAATAAAATAAAGGAGTATAATTAAAATATAACAATATTATTAAATAGGGAGAAACTATGTTTATACCAACACAAATAATAGATTTAATAAATAAAAATGGACCAGACTTACCGCTAATTTATATTAAAAAAGTTTTAAATGATTATAAATTTTATCAATATAAAGATGAAATAGAATTTTGAGAATGAAATTCTCTAAAAAGAGATTTATCCGATTATTTATCAGATATGATATTAAAAGCAGATTATAACAGAGAAAAAGTTGCTATCTTTTTTTCAACTTCATCTGATAATATAGGTTGATTTTCAGAATCAGTAATACCCGGAGATCCTATATGAGATAAAACTAAAATTTTTTCAGGAATTCTTAGTGGAGTTTTTGAAGGAATAAGTCAAATAATAGAAGCATCTAATTTTATAGATGAAAGAACAAGAGAAAAAGTATATGAAATTTCTTTTTTAATCTCAACTAATGGTGATTTAGACAAAATTAAAAACGATTTAAGTGACTTATTAAATATAATTGATAGTTTGCCTTTCTATCACAGAACAGGACCAAATGGACCAATAATGTATAATAAGATTAAAAATATGATCAATTCAATTAACTCAATAAAAGAAACTGCAATTAAAAGATATATAAACAAAATAAATGGAACAGAAAGAAAATTCATTGAATAATGAAAATCTATTTTGATAAAAAGAATGGTTATTTATTTTATACAGAAATAATTAATGAAAATAACAGTTTTTTAAAAGTTATAGCCAAATTTTTGATTTACCTTTATTTAATTATTTTTACCTTAATTTCTTTTTTTTATATTGATTTTATTTACAATAATTTGTTTTTTGGAATTGTCTATAACTTAATTTTTTTATTCAGTTATTTTAGTGGAATTATTTTATTTTTATTTTTCATTTTAGGTTTTTTAAGAACTTTAAACATTATTATTATCAAATTAATGCTTAAAAGAAATAAAAAATTTAGTAATTTTAAAATATTTATTTTAACTAAATATTACTTTTTTTTACATTTTAAATTTAAAAATGGGAGACAACTTTTATGAACAAAACAAAATACTTTATAAAAAGAGAAATAGAAAAAATAAGTGCAATTACTTCCTTTAAATATCTTATTATTAAAATCTTATTTTCTTTTCTAATTACAAGTTATTGTATTTTAATATCTTCTGCCTTATCACTAAATTTTTCTTTCATTTATGACAAAATTTCAAAATACTATCAAAACCAAGAAACAATTGAAAAAATTTTATTTTACTTAAAAATTTTATTTATTATTTTTTCCGTTTATTTTTCATTAAAACTAGTTAAGAATATTTCGGAATATTATTTACTATATTATTATAACAACTATTTTGTTATGAATTATTGTATGATATTTTTAATAATTATAAATATTTCTAAACTTAATTTTTTTAAAAGTTTTAAATTGATTCAAATTTATTTTAATTTTCAAAAAATTTCATTTATAATTGAAAAACTAAAAAATAAAAATTTAGTTATTATCAATGATCTAGCAGAATATATACTAACAAATGACTACTCCTTAATTAACAAAATAAGTTTAATATCCACAGTCCCTATTAATGAATTAAAATTAGAACAAAATTTTAATAAAATTCTATATAAAGATAATGAAACAATTCGAGGAATAATAAATAAAGTCAATATTGAAATTATCTTTAATAATGATACTATTAAAGAATTTCAAACAAAAAGTAATGGTTTTATAATTTCAAATAAATATTGAAATCTTTTTGAAAACATTTTTAATTTAATATATAAACAAAAAATTCAAAGTGAAAAAGAATCTTTTAAACTATTAAAAACCATTGATAATTTTATTTTTTCTATTGAATTTGAAAAAGATATTCTAGATGAAACTTTTAACAAACTCAAACTATCTAAAAATTATAAAAATACGGAAAATTTACAGGAAAATAACAAAAAAATGCTTTTAAAAACTTTAAATAATGCTGTATTTATTGAAAATAAATTAATTATTAAACAACTAATTGAAAATTTTTAATTTTGAATATTTAACCTAAAAATCATTTATAAAAAGCAATGAAGTTTTTCTTCATTGCATTTATTCTTTTATTTCTTTTCAGAATCAAGGGAGTGCAAAAGAATTAGGATCTTTAGCATTTGCTCTTGCTATTTGAGCACCAAAAGAACCTGTGTTCTTTAAGCTTAATGGATTTTCGTTATTTCAGTTAATACCAAAATAATTAAAATCTGTTGTATCATAACGGAACCCATCAGATCATGCTCCACCAGAACCAGATGTTCAAAGTGCTATAAAACTATTGTCGTCTGTAAATATTCCAGAACCAGAATTCCCTGTTCCAAAATATAAAGGTGCAAAATTAGGTGTTTGTGTAAATCTAACATTATCTCTACCTATTGTCGGTCTATGATTTACATATCCTGTTTTAGTTCCTCAAACAGGAAAACCTAAATGAGCTGTATCTCTAATTGTAGGAACAAACATTTCACTTTGTTTATAATTTGCATCAAATTTTAAATCAGGAATTTTAAAAAGATTTTCTAAATGTTTCGCAAGTCCCATTCTTCCATCTCTTTTTGTTTGTTTTAAAAGTGCTTTTAAATCAATAATAGTTACTGCTGCATCATATGCGGCTTTAGATGTACCATTTTTACCTATTTGACTTTTATCTCATCCACCAACTCATATAATTTTGGATGGAACTTTACTAAATCCAACATCATTTTCGGTGGCATTATATCTATATCCTGGATTAATATCATTTTTGTATTTATCACTTGCAATTAAGAAAGTTCTATTTATTTTAGGTTGATAAGGAAGGTTATCACCTGTAATTTGACTTAAACTACCTACTTCTCTATCTACGTGTTGATTTGTTAACACATAAAATCTAGCATCATTTGGATCATTATTAACTTTTCCTATAATTGAACCAGAAGCAAAATAATATTTACCTGCAATATCTGCAGCATACTTTACAACTCTTGATTTTACAGTATTCACAAGTTTTCAATCATATCATTCGTGTCTAATTCATTCTTTATCTGGTTTATATCCTTCATGAATTTTATAAATTACATTTTGATTTGGATTATAAACACTGTAATCTGAATCAATATTTTCATCATTATAATGTAAAATTGGTTGTTGCTGTAAATCATAATTTACATGTTCATAATTATATTGATTAGTTTTGTAATCGCTAAAATGTTCCTTTTGATTGCTATTTGTATATTTCATTACTATTTTTGCTGGTGCAAAATTTAAAATAAAAGCTCTTGAAGGAGAAAAGTTAACATCATTTGGTTGTGTATAAGTTGTATCAATAATAATTTTGTATTCAGGATTTTTTAGTTTTAAAGTAAAGGAAATTCCTGTATTTTCGTCATACTGAGCACTTAAAATATATTCCACTGGTGGCACTTGAATTCAAGTTCTTCCTTTTGGAAATTTATAACCACCAACAACACCTTCTTTAATAACTAATTTACCTATTACTAACTCTTCAAAATCAAAATCAAACTTAGGAACTTTAGATTCATTTCTTACTCTATCATCTTTGTCATTATCAACTGATAAAACATTTCCAAATAAAGTTAATTTAAAACTTCTGTTTTTTGCTCCTGATGCAAGAAAAGTTTTTTCAATATACTGTTTTTTTAGTACTCAAGATGCAACGTTGGTTTTAGGATCTAAAGTTCAAATTAAATCTTTTCAAAAAGGTTCTAATTCTCTTTCTCTTTCAACTTCATTTTCTGAATAAAAGACTGTATTTAGTTTGTTATTATCAAATGTAAGTTTATTAGTTCCTTCATTAGTGATAATCTTTTTAAATCCGCTAATTTTGTATCAAACATCACTGTTAATAACTGAATCATCTTTTTTATAAAAGGCAAATCTAACAAATGCGAAATCATCATTTGCATTTTGAATTTCTGAAATTTTAAAGCGATTTTTAGGTAAAGAAAAATTATTATATTCTATTTCATCGCCAGGATAGTTTAAAGTAACAATTCTATTTAATTCATCCAAATTATTTCTATAATAAGTTACATCATGTTCTTTTAATTGCTCTTTATTAACGTTGATATCTGATAAAGTTATTTTGTTTAAAATAACTGCAGGATAAAGTTCCTGTTGATAATCATTTACAACATTATCTAACACATATTCCTGTTCATTAGTAAATCTTTTGGTATTATCTAAAATATTAATAAATCCAATTTTAAATGATAATGATCACTTATTTATTTGTTTTATATCATAAAAATAATAAAAGTATTTAGTTAATAAATCATTTAAGTTTGCAGTACTTTTAACAATTCCACTTTTAGTAATTAATTTAGCATCTAAAGGTACAAATCAGTCATTATCATAACTTTGTCCAACTAAAGCAGAATCATCAGTTGCATTTGCTAATTTGAAAAAGTAATTCATTTTTTCTAGATGATTTTGGAAAAGAAAATCTTTTATATTAAATGCTCTATACAAGGTAACATCTCCTTGTCTAACTGCTTTTCCTTGAACTTTTCTATGTTGAAAATTAGTTTCATTAATTTTATTGATTTCTGTTTTGAAATTTTCTTCTATTTCACTGTAATTTCCTTTAAAATCGGCTGCTGTAAATTGTTTACCATTGATTGGTTTTATTGCTTCATAAGTAAAATGTCTAAAGAAATCAACTGTTTTTATATATCTTGATTTATTTTCAGGTAAAGGTGCTTTTTGTCCATCTATTTTGTATCAAAAGAAAACATTTGCGTCTCCACCTCTAGCAGTGTCTCTAATTTGTTTTATATTATTATAACTTTCAACATTTTCTACATAAATTTCATATCTACCATATTTAGGTAAAATATAAGAATTTTCAATTGCTATTTTTGCATCTTTTGAATAATAGTCTGTGTGAGTTTTTCTTACACCATCTTTAAATTGAAATTCTTCTAATAAATCACCAACCGGTCCATTTAAAAGTTGTAAAATTTTGTTTTTGTTTACTTCATCATCTTTTTCGGTGTTTTCATTTTCAAATTCTACTGCTTTTAAAGAAGTGAGATTAAAATTTTTTATAACTTGCTTATTAAATAAAATATTTACTGTTGCTTGCAATTTATTTGTGTTATTTTCTAAACTAAAATTAGGCACTATATCATAACTAAAGAAATTCGAAATACCCTGTTTTTTCTTTATTAAATACTTTTTATATGTTTCATTTTCAAGAAATTCTCTAAATTTAATTTTAGATAATTCAAAGTAGTTAATATCGTAAATTTCATCTAAATTTGCAATAGATATATTATTTATAATAGGTGTAATATTTTTAGCAGAAAAATCAATTTCTTTTCTTATTGTTGTGTGCAAATTAGAATCAGTTTTTGCAACAGCATCTATTGTTACAACAAGAATATTTCTATTATCTTCTTTTAGTTGTAAATTGGAAATTGTGTAATCGATAAAATCTGTATCTAATGCTCCAAAATATAAATTTGCATTTTTTAAGTTAATAGAACCAGAGTATAAATATTGTTTTAAATCAAACTTTTCTGTATTAGAATTTAATTGAAAATTACTTAAATTTGCATTTGCTTCTCTATTGAAAATAGTTTGCAAATCATCATTTGTTGTATCGGTTGCATTTTTTATTTCATTTAATTTTGAAATAAATTGATCTGCTTTATCTATTGATTTAGTGAGATCAAAAATATCTACATCTAACAATTCATTATTTTTAATAAATGAATCAAGTTTTATTTTTTCTTTTAAAAAATTAAATTGTTTTTGTCCTGATAAACTATTGTTTGAAATTCCATTTTCAAATTCTAAAATTAGTGTTTTTAAATTTTCTATTTTAGAAAAAAGTTGTTCTAAAGCATTTTTAAAATTATCTATTTCTTGCTTAGTTTTTATTAATTTTACATTTTGAATTAACTCTTTTTTAAAATTATTTTCAATTTTAGAATTATTTAAATATTCGATTAATTTCTCTTTTGAAATATCGAAATCATTTTTTAGAGAATTGATTTTATTTAATAATTGTTCATAATCTTCAATAGTTTTAATTTCGTTATTTCTGTTGATAAAAAATTGTTTTTGATCATCTGTTAAAAAAGCAAATTCTTTTATTTCTTCCGTAAATTTGGTTTTCTTATAATGTAAATAGGACTCATTTAAATTTTTTGATTTTATATAATTTTTAAAATTTAATGATAAATAATCAATATGATTTTGCAAATCATCTACTGTCTTAAAAGATAAGATTTTCTCTTCAGAAAACCCTTGTTCTATAGTATTTGAAAAAGTGGATCAATCTTCAATTCTTAAAGATCAATTTTCTTTGTAAAAAGAGAAATCATCCAATAGTTCTTTAATATTTTTATCAACTTTTTCTAACTTATTATAGTATTCTTGATAATCAAAATTTTCCTTATTAAATTCAAATTTAAAATTCTTATTGCTAAATTTATAAATGGAAGGATTACTGAAATTTGTATCATTTATTTTTGTAGCAAAATTAGTAATTTCACTATTTAATTTTTTATTTTCATCATCAATTATAGGTAAATTTTGAATTATACTTTTTAGTTCATTAGTTTTTTCTTTAAAGTTAAAATTTTCAAACTTGGTTTTTAAAATTTCTTTAAAGATTTCATCCTTAAAATTAATAATTTTATTATTTTTATTAAATAATATTTCTTTTTTGACAGAAAAAAGATGATTTAACTCTTCAAAAGACATTTGGGCAAATTTATTATATTCATTAACAAAAGATTTAAGTTCATTGATTTGCTCTTCTCTTTTATTTAAATCTTTTTCTTTTGTATTTAAAAATCAACTATAAAAATTTCTTAAGGGTTCATCTATTTTATAATTGGGTTGTTTAAGAATAAAACTTTTTAAATTTAGATTTTGTTCATTATATTTTCTATTGTAATCTTTAGTTTCAATATTGTTATTATTATATAAAATAAGTGATGTTGCAGTTCCTATTAGAATACTTGAACCAATAAGAGAAGTGCTTATTCAAAAAATTGCTGCTTTCTTTTTTTTATTTTTTTCCATATTTCCCTTATTTTTTAGATAAATTTAGTTTATATATAGTTGTATTATTGTTTTCATCTGTAACTAAAATTTTAAATACAGATTTAATTTTTGTATTGTTTTTAATGTTAACTTCAGATAAAACTTCCTTAATTTGAATTCTTAAATTTTCTTGATTAGGAACCAAAATGTTTAGTTGTTCCAAATTAGGTAATTCGATATCATAACTAGTTTTAAAAGAATTAAAATTCTCGATAGGTTTATTATTTATTAAAACAGATTTTAAAAAACTTGAATTAGAATTTTGAGTTAAAATTTTTAAACTATTTTTTACTCAAAATTGAAAATCTGTAATTCCTATCATTGAATCACCACCATTTGCTGTTTTAGCTGAATCTCATGAAAATTTAAATCATCTTGTATTAATAGGATCAAAATTAAAAATGGTTTGATTAGACACATTAACTCCATAAAGTGGGTTTGCTGGAGTTATATCAAATTGACTTCCCTTGTTTTTATCTAAATTTGTAACTTCTGTTCAATTTTCCCCATCGTTAGAATAAGAAAAATAAAAGGTTTCTGGTAATGTGCTTCCGCCCCAACCATTTTTAAATCAATTAATTCTAATTTGAGAAATAGATTTTCTTTCATCTCATTTAAAAACGATTGTTCTGTCTGAAATGGAAGTATGTCTATTGTGGATATCTCTATTGTCTCATCTAGATTCTATACCTTGATCACTATCAAGCATCTTTCAAAAATCATAATTTGCTTGATTAAAAATTTTTGTTGATTTGTCATAATCAATTTCTTTTCTGGCACTTAATTCATCAATAGCAGGTAAAACACTTCTTACGTATTCATCTCCATCTACTTGAGTTCTTGTATAAATTGTTAATTGAGTAGTTAAGGATGGATAATCTTTAATATGTCCTTGAATTGTTGTGGAGTAATCAATGAGTATTTTTTCTTCAAAATCAGTGTCTCAAACAACTTCTTTTTCAAAACTAAAATCTGTATTATTTATAATTAAAACAGTTTTTGGTAAATCTTGTTTAGTAATAACTTTTCCTTTATTAAAATAAAGAATTGGTTCTTGAACAATAAAATTAGTTTCTCTACTAACATCATTTACTGTTTCTTTTATTTTAAAAATATCTGAATTTACCTTTGTGTAAATTCCTTCTTTAAAATTTGGATTAGGATTTTTAGGTGGAAATTTTTCTGAATTTATGTCGTCATTGTTGTTGTTGGAATTACATGAAACAACAATCAAAGATGTTGATAATGTTGCTAGTAATAAAGGAAAAAAGATTTTTTTATATTTTTTATTCATAAATATTCCTAGTTATTTAAATCTATAAAATTGGTTCGTTCTTGTTCGGAAATTCTTTTCATTTTAAATCTTGAATTTTTAATATAGTGACTAATTCTTTGGCAGTGATGAGACATTCTTTCTATTGTTCTAAGTAGAACGCTATAATCGAAATCTTTTTCTAGTTGTTTTCTACCTTCTTCTGTTTTTAATCTTTCAACATTGGATTTTGCAAATTCTAAAGTTAAAATATTTAAATTATTAGACATTTTATCGATAAATTCACTACGTTCTTTTGTTTGTTCTTCAAGTTGAGCAGCGGCATTTTTGATTAAAACAAGCACTAAAGAAACAAGTTCTTTAATTTCTGTAACAATTTCTGGTTCTATGTCAAAGAAAAGTTCGTTTTTTGAGTCATAAATTTTATTTAATTCAATAATTACACTTCGACCTAAACCCATAATTTTATCAATAGAACGGGAAGATAAAATTAAAGATAAATGTGTTTTGGCTTCATTTTTAGTTAAATTATTAGAACTTATTTGAACTAAATAATTGTAAATTAAAGTTCTAGTGTTATCAATTACTTCTTCAAGTTCAGAATATCTTCTAAGTAATTTTGTATCACCAGTTTCAATATATTTATTTAACAATTCAATTCCTGCTTCTGAAATTTTAGCTTGTGAAAATAAAGCATTTTTCGCAGCTTTTAAAGCTAAAGAAGCATTTTGTCCTATTAATTCTTCTGGAAGATAAATATCAAATTCGGCTCCAGCCCTTTTCTCTTTGATAAGAAAATTTACTAACTTTTCTAAATATTTTATTAATCAGAAAAATATAGAAACTAAAATGAAATTAAAAAGTAAATGTGCAATTGATAATTGAAGAGCTTTTTGATTTGGAACAATTAACTGAATAAAATCTGAATAAAAGGTAAAAGGTGATAAGAATGGCAATAAAATTAAGGAAATTGTAAAGTTAGTGAATCCTCAAATTAATGCTATTTTTTTAGAATTATTATTTTTTGATGTAAATGAAACAATCAATCCTGTTATTGTTGTACCTAAATTAGCACCAAAAACAAGAGCAATCGCTGAAGGCAGTTGTAATAAGGAATTTGATTCATTGAAAACAACTTGATATAAAGTAACTGTTGCGCTTGATGATTGCAATAAACCAGTTAAAACAAAGGAAAATAGAAAAGATAATCAAGGATTAATTCCTGCAATTCTTAAAGTTTCTTTAAAGAAATCTTCCTTTACTATTTGCTTTGCTGCACCTGACATTATTTTTAAAGAAAAGAATACCATTCCTATCGAAACTAAAATTAAAAAGATATTTACAGCTTTTTCTTTTTTTGTTAAAAGGGAACCAAAAACTCCAAGAAACATAAAAAGAACAAAGTATTCAGTAAATTGAAAACTCGATTGAAATGAAACAATCAGTGAAGTAGTAGCGGTACCAATATTTGCTCCTAAAAGAAAAGCAATTGCAACCCTTAGTCCAATAAATTTGGCAGCTAATAACCCCATAATTAGAGCAATTGCACCATCTGAAGACTGAATTAAAGTGGTAATAAGTACACCTACCATAAGTGCGACAAAATTATTTTTGGAAATAACTTTAATTATTTTTTTAAATTTACTATCTCCAATATTTTTTAATGTAGTTGATAGTTTTTTAGTTGCAAAAATAAACAAAGACAAACTGGCTAATGCAAATATAATTGCTAAAGTAGTTGTTTCAAAAATCATATATTAGGAAATTAATTAAAATTTATTAAATATATTTCCTAGTCCTCCCATTCCATTTTTTGACATTTCTTTCATTCTTTTTGAAAGCATTTCAAATTCAGTTAAAAGTTTGTTATAATCTTGAACACTCTTGCCACAACCTTTTAAAATTCTATTTTTTCTTGATGGCATTTTTAACAATTTAGGATTCTTCCTTTCTTCCATAGTCATTGAAGAAATGATAATTTCATATAATTTAATTTTTTCATCAACTCCTTCAACTTGAGAAAGATCAATATTTTTAGGTAAACCTGGTATTAGTTTTATTAATTTAGAAAATTTTCCCATTTTTTTCATTTGGTGTAATGAATTTAGTAAATCATCTAAATTGAAATTACCAGCAAGCATTCTTTTACCTAATTTTTCTGCTTTTTCTTTATCAATAACTTCTTCTGCTTTTTCAATTAAAGATAAAACATCTCCCATTCCTAAAATTCTATCTGCCATTCTATCAGGATGGAATAAATCAAAATTATTAGTTTTTTCACCTGTTCCTATAAAAACAATAGGTAAGTTTAATAATTTTGTTAATGAAAATGCAGCACCACCTCTAGCATCTGAGTCTAATTTAGTTATAATGGAACCTGTTAATTTTAAATAATCATTAAATGTTTGGGCAACATTAATAATATCTTGTCCAGATAAGGCGTCTGCAACAAAAAATATTTCATTTGGTTTTGCTATTGCTTTAACATCAACAAGTTCGTTCATTAAATTTTCATCAATAGATAAACGTCCAGCTGTATCTATAACTATAAAATCATAATATTCATCCTTAGCTTTCTGAATTCCGTTTTTTACTATATTTTGAACATTAGTATCATTTTCAAAATAAACATCAACATTCAATTGTTTACCAAGAACTTTTAATTGTTCTATAGCAGCAGGACGATAAATATCTGCAGCAATCATTAGTGGTTTTTTAATCATTTTTTTTCTTAAAAAATAACTAACTAATTTTGCTGTAGAAGTAGTTTTACCAGATCCTTGTAATCCAGTCATCATTATGATTGTTCTTGTTTGATCTAATTTTATTTCTTTTGTTTTTCCACCAAGGATTTTAGTTAATTCATCATTAACAATTTTAATCATTTGTTGTCCTGGATTTAATTTACCAATTATTTCAGAACCAATTGCTTTTTCTTTAACTTCTTTAATAAAATCTTTTACAACAAGCAAGTTAACGTCAGCTTCTAAAAGTGCTAATTTAATTTCTCTTGTAATTTCTAATAAATCTTCTTCTTTTAAAATTGTTTTTGAGCTAGCTTTTTGCATAGCTTTTTGTAATCTTTTCCCTAAAAAATCTAACATATTGCTTAATTATATAATAATTAATACCGTTTTTAGTAATATTGATAAAATATTTTAAAATTTTATTTTTTATTTGTTTTTTTAATCAAAAATTCATATTTTCAAAATTAAATGTTTTCTTTTAAGAATGATAAAATATTCAAAATATCTGTTTTATGTTTTGTTGAACATAAAGCAAATATTTTTACTACAGTCATGAAAACTGTAACTATTTCTTTATTTAAAATTAGTTTTAATTCTGTTAAATGTTTAGAAGTTTGACCAAGTAATAACATAGAATTGCTAAATAATGAAATAGGAATATTTAAATAAACCATTGGTTGGAAACCGGATGCGTATTGTTGTTTTTGAATTGATATTTCAATATTAATTCCATTATCAAAAGAATGTAAAAAAGTAGGTAAAGGAAGTGTAATAAATTTTGTGTAAAAATTTCTCAAT
>NZ_JBTGVD010000025.1:0-17095 GCF_054343395.1 Mycoplasma sp. CB776 | reverse complement strand
CATTTTACATTCATTGCATCTTAAAGTAACACCTTCTCTTGGCATTTTTCCTCCTAATATAAAATAATAATTTAATTAATTTAATTTTAACAAAAAGAAGAAAATATTTTTAAAATTAGATTTTAATAAAAAACTCTGCATTTATAATAAAGCAGAGTAAAAACTAAAATTTAAATATAGTATTTATTCTTTTATAAAGGAAACACAAGGAAAATTATTTTTTTTCTTTATGTGATGTATGTTTGTTGCATTTATGACAGTGTTTAGACATTTCTAATTTTTCTGTCTGTGTTTTTTTGTTTTTTGTTGTTATGTAATTTTCCATTTTACATTCATTGCATCTTAAAGTAACACCTTCTCTTGGCATTTTTCCTCCTTATTGTATTTTTATAAATAAAAGATAAAAAAATTTTATCAAAAAATTCACATTTTTTTATTTTTTAATCTTTTTATTTTTGTAAATTTATATTTAAAATCATTTTTAATCTATAATAATATTATATAAGAAAGGAAAAGTTATGAAAATAATTCAAAAAAATAAAATAGCAAATTTCAACTATGAAATTTATGAAAAATATGAATGTGGAATTTCTTTACTTGGTTGAGAAATTAAATCCATAAGAGCTAACAATTTTAACTTAAAAAATTGTTATGCTACTTTTAAAAAAGGTGAATTATATTTAACTAACTTACATATTTCCTTATATATGGCCGTAAAAGGAGATGAAGAGAGAGAAAGAAAATTGCTTTTACATAAAAATCAATTAAAGAGAATTGAACTAAAACAAAAACAACAAGGATTTACTCTTGTTCCTTTAATGTTTTATTGAAATGATAAAAATAAAGTTAAAGTTGAATTAGCTTTAGTTAAAGGTAAAAATAAAATAGATAAAAGGATTTCTGAAAAAGAAAAAGAATTAGAAAGAACAATTAAAAAAATTATTTATTAAAAAATGCATAAATTTCAAAATTATGATAAAATAAAATTGCTTTTTTAATAAGAAGAAAAAAAATAAAAAATTATTTTGTTTTTTTAAAAAAAGTAGTATAATAATAAAGCATTATTATTTGCAATGCTAAATGCCGATTTAGCTCAGCGGTAGAGCAGCTGGCTGTTAACCAGTTGGTCGCAGGTTCGATCCCCGCAATCGGCGCCATGGCCCATTGGTGAAGCGGTCAACACACATGGTTTTCATCCATGCATTCACGGGTTCGAGTCCCGTATGGGTCACCATTTTTAGGAAGATTAGCTCAGTTGGGAGAGCATCGCCCTTACAAGGCGGAGGTCGTGGGTTCGAGCCCCTCATCTTCCACCATGCCGTCTTAGCTCAGCAGGCAGAGCAACTGACTTGTAATCAGTAGGTCGTAGGTTCGATTCCTATAGACGGCACCATCATGTTATTGGTTTAAAAAAAGGTTCGATTCCTTTTAACATGACCTTAAAATGCGCGAGTGGTGAAATTGGCAGACACGCTAGATTTAGGCTCTAGTGCTTTACGGCGTAAGGGTTCAAGTCCCTTCTTGCGCACCATATAATTTTTATAATTATCATTAAAGCAAAATTATTAAATTTTGCTTTTTATTTTGTTTTTTTAAAGTAATATTTATTATATGATTAAACTTTTATACAAAGAAAAAAATATAAGTTCATTTCAAAAAATAAAAAAATTTGCAAAAGAAAATAATATTAAAAAAATCGGTCATACAGGAACTTTAGATCCAATGGCTACTGGATTGTTGTTAGTTGCAACAGATGAAGATACAAAATTAATTAATTATTTAGATAAAAGCACAAAAACTTATATAACCACAATGAAATTTCACTTAGATTCAAATACCTTAGATATAGAAGGAAAAATTACTGAAATCAATTACACAAAAAAAATAGAATTAGCAGAAATTGAAGAAAAAATAAATTCTTTTATTGGTTGCTATATGCAAACTCCACCTATTTTTTCTGCTAAAAAAATCAATGGAAAAAGGGCTTATGATTTAGCAAGAGAAAATAAAAATATAGTTTTATCCAAATCAAAAGTTTGCATTGAAAAAATTAAAATCATAGAGTTCAATTATGAAAAACAAGAATTAACTTTTGAAACAACAGTTTCTAGAGGAACTTATATAAGAAGTTTAATAAGAGATATATCTAATAAATTAAATACTTCTGCCATTATGACCTCTTTAGAAAGAACAAAGTTAAGTAATTTAACTTTAGATGATCTTCATTTGGAACAAATAGATCCTTTGAGTATAATCGATAATAATTTGCCTAAATTTGTTTTAAATGATATGCAACTTAAAACTTTAGTAAAAGGACTTAATTTTGAAATAGAAGAAGATGATAAACAAGAAATTGTATTAATTTTTAATAATAAAATTGTTGGATTTGGTAGAATTTATAAACAAAAAATGTTTTCTAATAAACTTTTTGGAAATATAATAAATAAAGTTTTAAAAATGGAGTAAAAATGAAAAAATATAAATTAATTTCTTTTGATATAGATGGAACACTTTTACCATACACACAAAAAGATTTTTTTCCAGAAATCAAAAAAATGTTTGTTGATTTAAAAAAACAAGGAATAGTGGTTATTTTTTGTACAGGTAGAGAAATGATTACAATCGGTAATCTTCTTGATGAAGTAGAAGTAGATTACTTTTTAGGAGCTAATGGAGCATTTATTTTTGATTGCAAAAAGAAAAAAATTATTTATGAAGATAAAATAAATTACAATGATTTTATTACATTAAGTAATTTTTTAGATAAGGAAAATTGTGATTATAGTGTAATGACAGATAAATACGGTTATTTTTCAGAAGGTCATGATTTTAATAATTGATTTTTAAAAGATCACACCGCAAAATTTAAAAAATTAACTGATTTAGAGTTTGATCAAAATAACTTGCATATCATAACTGTAAAAAGTTCTGATCCTAATTTAATTTCTAAAACAGCCGATTTTTTAAAGAAAAATGATTTAAATCTTGAAATAAATTCCACATGATCAAAAGGTTTTTTTATTAGTACATTAAACAGTAATAAAGCTAAAGGACTAAAAGAATTAGGAAAAATTATAAACATTTCACTTCAAGAAATGATTGCTTTTGGTGATGGTTCAAATGACTATGAAATGATAAAAGAAGTTGGTTATGGAATTGCTATGGATGGTGCTCCAGATTTTGTTATAAAAGTTGCTAAAGATACAGCACTTTCTTCTGAAGAAAAAGGAACATATTTAAAACTAAAAGAATTAGGAATTATTTATTAATGACAAAAGTTATACTTTTCAATGATGACAATAACCAAGAATTGCAAGATTCTTGCTTTATTTTAGGATCTTTTGAATCTTTTCATAAAGGGCATTTAAAACTATTAGAAAAAGCAAAAGAATTTAATAAAAAAATAACAATTTTACTTTTTGAAAATCCTGAAATTTTACCTAAAAATAATCAAAAGTTTTTTTCAGATTTATTTTCCAGAATTCAAGTTATTGCCAATTTAAAAATTAACTACATTTTACTTTTAAAATTTGATGAAAACATCAAAAATACTGACGGTTATGATTTTATTAATCTTTTAATTAAAAAAGGAGCAACTAAATTTATAATAGGTTCAGACTTTAAATTAGGAAAAAATGGTTTATTAAATGCACAAAAAATAAAAGATTATTTTGCAGATACTGAAATAGTAGAACTTTATAAAGAAAATGAAAGAAAAATATCTACTTCTTTTTTAAAAGAATTGCTAGTTAGTGGAAATTTTGAAGCAATTAATAAAAATTTAGTAGAAAATTTTTTCATAAAAGCTAAAATAAATTTTAAAAATGAAGTTTTCTTCCTTAAAAATCAAACTATTTTTCCAGCTGGAATTTACCTTTGTTATTTAATATGAAATGAAAAAAAATATCCAGTTATTCTTTGAAGGGATTTTGTTTTAAAAAAAGATAAAATCTTTTTCTTTGAGGGTTTAAAAGTAGAAATTGAATCAATAGAAATTGTTTTTATTGAATTTGTAAAACAAAAAAGAATAATCACAACAGAAATAGAAAATCAATTAACAACTAAAGAAAAAGAAGAAATTAAAAAGCTTTTTAGTTATTAAAAATTAGTTTTTTTATTAAAATAAAAGCATTTTTTTATTTCTCTTAATAAAATAAAAAATATGTAATATAATTTTAAAGTTATGGATTTAATTAAATATATAAGAGATGTTCAAGATTTTCCAAAAAAAGGAATCTTATTTAAAGACATTTCTCCATTACTTGCTAATGGGGAAGTTTTAAGATATGTGATAGATAAAATGAGTGAATTAAGCAAAGATGCAGATATAATAATTGGACCTGATGCTAGAGGTTTTCTTTTTGGAACTCCAGTTGCTGCTATGCTAAAAAAACCTTTTATTATGGTTAGAAAACCAAATAAATTACCAGGTGAAGTAGTATCTATGAATTATGATTTAGAATATGGTTCAAATGCTTTAGAAGTGCAAAAAGGAATGATTAAACCAGGGCAAAAAGCTATAATTATAGATGATGTTCTTGCAACCGGTGGAACAACAAGAGCTATTATTAATTTAGTTGAATCACAAGGAGCTACTGTTGAAAAAATTGTTCTTCTTATGGAATTAGAAGAACTAAAAGGTCGTGATATGCTAAAACCTTATGAAGTAGAATCATTAATAAAAATTTAAGATACTTTAACCAGCAAATTCTGGTTTTTTTATAATAAAATGTCTTAATTATTAATTTGAAATATTAAAAAAAATGATACAATTTTATATTATTTTAATTGGAAAGGATAAAAATGAAGATTGCTGGATATTGAAGAAGATTTTTTGCTAGTTGAATTGATACTTTTTTAGCAGTTATTACAGTTGGAGTAATGTTTGTAATACAAATTATTCAATTCTGTTCTGGAAAACCTACTTTCGGTATGAAAGTAACAGGGATAACTTATAGTTATGGTTCTGGAAGAATGTTAAGATTATTCTTATTTAAATTATTGTGAACATGTCTTTTACTTAGTTTTATTATAGATTTTTTCACAATTATTATGAAAAAAGGAACATTCCCTGAAATCTGAGCAGATAATTATATAGTTGTTGGCTTAAATTAATTATCAATTTATATAATTTTCAAAGCAAAATATTTTAAATAAACAAAAAACAATAATAATTTCTTCCTATTTTGTAAAAATAGTGTATAATAATATTGTTTTATGGGGGGGTAGCGAAGCGGCCAAACGCGGGTGGCTGTAACCCACTTTCTAACGATTCGGGGGTTCGAATCCCTCCCCCCCCACCATAATGCCCCATGGCCAAGCGGTAAGGCAGCGGTTTTTGGTGCCGCGATGCGTTAGTTCGAATCTAACTGGGGCAGCCAATCAAAAATGACCTAAGAAGCAAAATACTTTGCTTCTTTTTTTAATCAAATTTAAAAATATGCTACAATTAAACTAATAAAATAAAAGAAAGAGATAAAAATAATGAATAACAATTTTAAATACATTATTAAAAATAAAAAAATTATTGTTAAAATTTTTAACACTATTTTTGTCTATAAATCAAGATTTTTTTAAACCTTATAATAATATTTATAAATAGAAAAAGGTCTTGAAAAAAGATCTTTTATTTTATTATTTTTATTAGGAGGAGAAAATGATTAAAATTTCAAATTTAAAAAAGTCTTTTAAAAACAAAAGAGTTTTAGATATAAAGGAACTAAATATAGAAAATAAACAAATTTTCTGTATTTTAGGTAAATCAGGAAGTGGTAAAAGTACTTTTTTAAACATAATTAGTAACTTAATCAATCCTGATTTTGGAACTATTACCTTTGAGAAAGAAAACCCAAAAATTGAATTTGTTTTTCAAGATTTTAACTTAATTGAAGATTTAAACGCTTTTCAAAATATAAAAATTTCTTTAAATGTTAATTCTGAAACTATTGATGAAAAAGAAATTATTGAGCTAGCAAAAGATTTAGAGTTAGATGAAACACTTTTAAAGAAAAAGGTTAAACTATTATCTGAAGGAGAAAGACAAAGAGTAACTATTCTTCGGTCTCTAGTAAGAGATTTTGATATTTTGCTTGCAGATGAACCAACAAGCAACTTAGATGAAGAAAATTCCCATAAAATTTTTGATATATTTAATAAAATATCACAAAATAAACTTGTTATTGTTGTTTCTCACGATATTGATCTAGTTAAAAAATATGCTGATAGCTATTATGACTTAAATGCAAAGGAATTTAAAAAGAATGAAGAGAAAACACCTACTCCAAAAGAAGAAATTTTTAATCACAAAATAAGTAAAAAAAGAAATAAATTCTATAAATTATTACCTGCTCCTTATTTAAGTTTAATTGACATAACTAAAAAGAAATACTCTTTCTTTATTTCTTTTATTATTATGTTAATAGCGATTTTAATAGTCCCTATTTTTATGCTATTTTCAAGCAATAATTTAGCTCTTAAAAATGAAAATACAAGATTTTCAGATTTTGATAAAGCGTTTATAACAAAACAAATTAATCAATCTTATGAACTTAATCCTGGAGAAAAAGAAAAAATAAAGCAACTAGAATCAATTAATTATAGTTTAGATACATATGATAATTATGTAGTAAAACTTGTAATTAACAACGAAAAAGAAATATTAAAATTTCAAACTATTGAAAATGACAACTTTTTTAAAGATAGGTTGAAGTATTTAAATATAGAAGGAAATTTTCCAGAAAATGAAAATGAATTTATAATTTCAGAAGAAATTGCAAAAAAATATAATTTAAAAATCAATGATAAGGTTAACGTAAATTTTGGCAATTTACAAAAGGAATTAACTATTAGTGCAATTAATAATTCTTTAAATTTTGAAAACAAAAACTTAAATTTCTTTTCTTCAAAAACCCTTTCTTCCTTTATTAAAACAAATGAAAATTATTTTTTTAAAGGTTTTTCACTAAGAAAAACTAATTAAATAACTAAATATAATGTTGCTAATGAAAATGAAATAAATATCAAGTCCTATTCTGTTATAAATGATACTGACCAAATAATTGAAGGTCAAAAAGCTAAATCATATGAAGAAATTAATTTAAGTAAAGAAATTAAAGAAAAATATGACGTGCAACTTAATTCGTTTTTAGAATTAAATACAGGATATAATGATTTTTTAGTTAAAGTTGTTGGTTTTTTTGAAAGCACTAATCCTGAACTCAAAACAACAGATAGTAACTTTAAATATTTTGCATCAGAATATCAACCAACTTTTACAATTTTTACAAAACCCAACTACGATACTAATCTTTTAAAAGAAGAATTAAAAGAAATTAATCCTTATTTAAAATTAACAACAAATAATTCCCAAGTTTATAAACAATTAGCAGTTGGTAATAATTTCATTGCCTACTTATTATTACTTTTAGTTATTGTTGTTTCTGCAATTAGTTTTATTACAATTATTCTTTTTTCTAAATTTTTAACAGATTCTAAAAATAGAGTAATTGGAATTCTAAAACTTTTAAAAACAAAAGTTTTAAATATATTTTTATACCATTCCTTTTCTTATCTTATTTTAAGTTTATCGGTTTTAATATTTTTAATTCCTTCATTTTTTGCTTCATTTTATCTTGTTATAAATATAAGTCCTGGATTTAAACTTTTAGAGATAAACTATTCATATTTTTTAAGTATTAGTTTACTTGTTTGATTAATAATAAGTGTTGGTTATTATTTATTTTATTTATTAATCTCATTTTTAACATACAAAAAAAGGGCAATTAATCTTTTAAGATAAAATATTTTCTAAAAAGAAACTATTTTGATAATAAAAACAAAATACAAATGCATAATTTAGAAATTCACCTAAAAGAAAATCAATATTTTGTTTTAGGTAAAAATGTTCTTTCATCCATAGATAGCAAAAATTTTGGTTATGTTTTGTATTCTCAAATTATTGCTAAAGTTATTTCATAAAATTAAAAGTTTAAGAAAGCAGGATAAAAATGCCTGTTTTCTTATTTTTTTATCAAAAACTTGCTTTTTTTTTTTTTTTGTAAAATGAAACTAATAAAAATAAAAAGAAAAGGAAAATATGAAAAAAATTAAATTTTTATCTTTAAGTACACTAACTGTTTTACCAGTTTCTGCTCTATTTATTGTTTCTTGCCAACAAACTAAAACTGAATCAGGAAATCAAACTAACCAACCAACTAATCCTGCTCCTGCTTCACCAGCACCTGTAAATACTGATCCAAATCCTGTAACACCAAAATCAACTACTCCTTCTGATTCTAATCCTAAAGATGATGAAGATGACAAAGATTATGAAAATCAAATTAGTGATGAACATTTTGACAATAATGAAAATGATTCTGATTACTCTAAAGTAAAAGCATACAAAGAAAACGAAGTATCTAAAAAGAAAGCAATTTTTAAAAAAATTCTCGTTCCTTTTTATAAATGACAAGGAAATTCAGAAGAAGAAGCAAATAAAAAGGCAACTGAATTTATAAATAAAAGTACAAATCCAAAAGAATTAAAAGTTTTATGATACAAATTCATTCGTTCTCAACAAGTTAGAAATTTTGTTAAAACAGCAATTAAACAACGTTCCATTAGACAAATTGGAAAACTTTTAGCAAAAGAGATTTTCTATTCACTTAAAGAAGTTATAAAAAGAAAGAAACACTAAAAATATTAAAAATAAGGAAAATTCTAAAGGGATTTTTCTTTTTTTGCCAAAAACTTGCTTTTTTTTTTTTTTTGTAAAATGGTATTATCATAAACTTAAAAAAGGAAAATATATGAAAAAAGCAAAAATTTTAACATTAAGTACACTAACTGTTTTACCAGTTTCTGCTTTATTTATTGTTTCTTGCCAACAAGCTAAAAGTGATAATAATTCAGAAACCAAACAACCTGCAACCCCAGAACAACCTGTTCCTACAACCCCTACAACTCCTACAACCCCTTCAAATGAAAATCCAAGTGAACCAGGTTCAAACATTCAAACAACCCCTGTAAATAACAATCCAGAAAACCCTGCTCCTGCAAATCCTTCAAAAACAACAAGTTCAAACGAAGAAACAGAAGAACAACCTTCTGATAGCGAATTTGAAGGAAATGAAAATGATTTTGATTATTCTAAAGTAAAAGATATAAAAGCTAATGAACTTTCAAAACAAAAAGAAATTTATAAAAAAGTTCTTGTCTTTTTCTATAAATCACAAGGGGATAATGAAGCAGAAGCACAAAGAAAAGCAAATGAATTTGTTAATGTAACTTCAGATAAAACTAAAGAATTAAAATTAAAATGATATAAATTCATTCGTTCCAAAGAAGTTAGATCTTTTGCTAAAACACTAGCAAAAACTGCTGCTAAGTCCGCAGGAAAAGAAATTGGTAAAATTATTGCAAAAGAACTTATAAAATCAATTAAAGAAATTTCTAGAAAGAAAAGACATTAATTTGAAGTTATTAATAACTTCATTTTTTTATTTCAAAAAATTTGGCACTCTTTTTATTAGACTGCCAAAAAATGTGCTATAATTTGTTTAGAAAAAAATAAAAAGGAGTGATAATATGAATTTTGAATATAAAGAAAACAAAAGCCCTTTAAAAGAATTTGGGAAAAACTTAACTGATTTGGCACTAAAAAATAAATTAGATCCAGTAATTGGAAGAGATGAAGAAATCAGAAGAATAATAACAATTCTTTCAAGAAAAACAAAAAATAATCCCGTTCTTGTTGGAGAACCAGGAGTAGGGAAAACAGCTATTGTTGAAGGTTTGGCAAGACAAATTGTTGAAGGTAATGTACCTGAAAGTTTAAAAAATAAGGAAGTATGAGAAATAGATTTAGCTTCTATAATTGCTGGTGCTTCTTACCAAGGTCAATTTGAAGATAGATTAAAAAAACTAATTAAAGAAATTGAAGATTCTAACGGTGAAATTATTGTTTTTATAGATGAAATTCATCTTTTAATTGGAACAGGAAGAAATGGTAATAACGCTATGGATGCTGCTAACATTATTAAACCAATTATGGCAAGAGGTGGAATAAAATTAATTGGTGCAACCACTCTTGAAGAATATAAAATTTATATCGAAAAGGATGCAGCACTTGAAAGAAGAATGCAAAAAATAGATGTAAGTGAACCTTCAATTGAAAGCACTATAACAATTTTAAGAGGAATTAAAAATAGAATGGAAAATTTCCATCAAATTAAAATTTCCGATGAGGCATTAGTAGCTGCTGCAAATCTTTCTTCAAGATATATTAGTGATAGATTTCTACCAGATAAAGCAATTGACTTAGTAGATGAAGCTAGTGCTACTTTAAAAGTAGAAACTAATTATCAACCTGAAATAATTGAAAAATTAAAACAAGAATTTGCAAAATTGAATATGGAAAAAATTTCTTTAAAAGGTTCAAAAAATGACGAAAACAAAGAAAAAATACAGGAATTAGACGAAAAAATAAAAGATTTAGAATTAGAAATAAAATCAAAAGAAAAAATCTTTAATGAAGAAAAAAACCAAACTTCTAAAATTGCTGAATTAAAAAATTATCTTGATGATTTAAAAAATAATTTTAAAATTTTTCAAAATGAAGGGAAATTTAAAGAAGCATCTGAAATTATCTATAATAAAATTCCAGCAGTGGAAAATCAAATTAAAGAAATAGAAACAAAAATAGAAAATAGCACTAATTCCTTTATAAAAGACGAAGTAACAGCTGAAGATGTTGCAAAAATTGTTTCAAAATGAACTAAAATTCCTGTTGCTAAATTAATTGAAGAAGATAAAGTTAAAGTATTAAATTTAAAAACTGATTTAAAAAATATAATCAAAGGACAAGACGAAGCAATTGAATTAGTTAATGCAGCTATTTTAAGATCAAAAGCAAATATAAATGATCCAGATAAACCAATAGGTTCCTTTATTTTCGTAGGTTCAACTGGAGTTGGAAAAACAGAACTTGCAAGAGCTTTAGCCCTTCTTTTATTTAACTCAGAAAAACAAATGATTAGATTAGATATGTCTGAATATATGGAAAAACACTCTGTATCTAAATTAATTGGTTCTCCTCCAGGTTATATTGGTTATGAAACAGGAGGACAACTAACTGAAAAAATTAGACAAAATCCTTATTCTATAATTTTATTTGATGAAATAGAAAAAGCACATCCTGATGTTATTAATATATTATTACAAATTTTGGACCATGGAACTTTAACAGACTCTAAAGGAAGAAAGGTTAATTTTAAAAATACTATCATTATTATGACAAGCAATATTGCAGCTCTTGAAATTCTAGATAATCCTAAAATTTCAATGGAAACAATTAAAGAAAAATTACTTGAGCATTTTAAGCCAGAATTCTTAAATAGAATTGATGAAATTATTAAATTTAATCCTTTATCAAAAGATGTTCTTAAAAATATTGCTAAACTTGAATTAGATAAATTATTAACTAGAATTAGAGAAAATACAGGATTTTCTATTGTTTATGAAAATGAATTATTAAATTACATTGTTAATAATACAGATGTGTTAAACTTTGGTGCTCGCCCTGTTAAATTATTTATTAAAAGAAATATAGAAACATTAATTGCAAATAGTATTATTAATAAAGATATTTCAAAAGAAAATATAAATATTTTAAGTGTTACTAAAAACTCTATTACTTGAAAAAAGGAATAAAAAAATGGCAGAGGTGACAGGACTCGAACCCATAACACACGGGGTTGAAGCCCGTTGTTCTACCATTGAACTACACCTCTACTAACAAAATATATTGTAGCATATTTTCCTTTTTTTGAAAATAAAAAATAAAATAACTTAGTTTTTAAACTAAGTTTTTTAAATTTAAATAATTTGTTTTAGTGCTTCTGAAAATTGTTCATATGCACCATAACCAACAATGTGAGAAACTAATTTTCCATCTTTATAAATAAAAGTTGTTGGAGTTCCTGAAACTCCCATTTCTCTTGCGAAGTTTCTATCTTGATCTACATCTACTTTATAAACTTCAATGTTCATTTTTTCTGCAACTTCTTTTAAAACAGGTGCCAACATTTTACATGGACCACATCAAGTAGCATGGAAATTTAATAGTTGCACTCCTTTTCCATTTTCAATACTTTGTGCTAATGTTTCTTTTGTAACATCTTTTACAAACATTTTTGTCTCCTTATTAATTTAAATATTTTCAAATAAATTGTAAAGGAAAATTAAGAAAAAAATACAAAAAAGTTGTTTTAAATGAAAAAAATGCGAAAAAATTAACTTTTTTAATTCAAAATAACAATTAAAAACTATTTTTAAACTAAAAATGGAAAAAAATAAGTAAAAATATTAAAATATTTTTTGATTTTTCTTAAAAAAAATTTATAATTTAATAGTTATTTATTAAGGACACAAATGAAAAAAGAAATTAAAAAAATTGCAATATTAACTTCTGGTGGTGATGCACCTGGGATGAATAATGCTGTTCGTGCAGTTGTTAAACATGCACTAGCAAATGAAATAGAACCTTTTTTAGTTTTTGAAGGTTATAAAGGATTATATGAAAAAAATATAGTTCCTGCTTCAAAATTTAATGTTGATGACTATGTTTCAAAAGGTGGAACATTTATTTTTTCAGCAAGATTCCCTGAATTTAAACAAGAAGAAACAAGAAAAATTGCTAAACAAAATTTAGAAGAATTAGGAATAGATGCACTTGTTGTTGTTGGTGGTGATGGTTCTTATATGGGAGCTCAATTACTACACGAACTTGGAATTAAAACCATTGGATTACCAGGCACAATTGATAACGATATTACATCAAGTGATTTCACAATCGGATATGATACTGCTTTAAACACAATAGTTGAAGCTGTAGATAAATTAAGAGATACTTCAAATTCACACAACAGATTTTTAATGTTAGAAGTAATGGGACACGGTGCTGGAGATTTAGCTTTATATTCTGGTCTAGCAACTGGTGCTGAAATTATTATTACAAACGAATTAACAATGACTAAAGAAGAAATTGCTAAAGTTGTTGAACACCAAATTAAAACAATGAAAAAAAGAAGTGTGATAGCTATAGTTAGCGAATTTATTTATCCTAATCTAAAAGAAATTGCAAGTTTTGTTCAAGAAAAAACAGGAATTTCTTCTAGAGCAATGGCTTTAGAACATGTGCAAAGAGGTGGAAATCCTTCAGCACAAGAAAGAATCTTAGCTACTTTAATGGGAATGAAAGCTGTTGACTTACTTAAAAAAGGTGAATCTGGAGTTGCAATAGGTGTTAATAAAGGTGACATTGTTGCTACACCTATATTAGAAGCTTTACAAGCACCAAGAAAAAGTAATAAAGAAAAAACAATAAAATTCAATAAATTAAATCAATCATAATAGGAGAAAAAATGAGAAGAATTAGAAGAAAAGAAATGGCTGAAAGAAAAGCTAAAAGAGTAGAAAAAATTAGAAAAGAATCTAAAAAAGCAGCAGCAAAAGCTGCACAAACAAAATAATAAAGAATTTGAGTTTAAACTCAAATTTTTATTTTAAAAAAATCAGTAATTTAATACTGATTTCTTTCTCTAATGTGTAATGTTTCTTGCTCAGTTAGTTTTAAAATAAAACAACTCATAAATAAATAATTTTACTAAGTCCGAAGTGAATAAAATAAAGTAATAAAAGGCAAATTGATAATTTAAACTTAAATTAAAATTCGGTATAAAAACAAAAACTATTAAAGTTAATCACAATATTTGACCAATTCCTGAACCAAATTGTAATATAGAAGTTAAATTATTTTTTCCTCCCGCTTCCATAGTTCTAACACTAGAACTAAAAATTATTCATATAGGATTAAATATAGCAATTGAAATTGATGTTAGTTGTATTTCTTTTAAATAATATGCTGAAGCTAACTCTTTTTGTTTATCAATTATATTTTGTGATACCCCTATTTGTTTTAATTGCTCTTCTAAACCAGTCTCAACACCAGAAGAAAAGAACTTCATAAAAGGAATAAATATAATTAAAATCGCAAATATACATGATAAACCTAATGCAATTACAAAATGAAATCCCTTTAATTCTTTAGCATTTTTCTTTGCTTCTTCAATTTCATTGTTTCCTAATTTTTTTCCAACAAACAACGTGACATTAGCACCTATAATCCCAAAAGTCGATGTAAAGATATTGGTTAATGATGTTGTTATTCCTAAAATAGCTGCAGCACCAAGTCCTCAGTACTCCTTATATTCTCCATAACCCAATGAACCAACTTTATAACCTGCTGCTCATAAAAAAGTTCTTATGGAAATAAAAACAAAGCTAGATGAAGATAAAAGAAAACTTGGTATTCTTTTTAAAAATAATATTCATATTTTTTTGCTAATCTTAAATATTTTTAAAGGATTTACAAGTGTTTTTTTACTTTTGAGTCCCATAAAAACTAAACTTACAGCTAAACTCACAATACCTGAACAAACAGTTGCTCATGCAGAACCAACAACTCCAAATTTTGGTATTAATGTTAAATTTAAAATTATATTTGTTAATAAACTAGTTAATGATATATATAATGAAATTCCACCATTACCTGTTTCTCTTAATAAAGAAATAGTAGTAAAAGAAATAGACATTAAAATTCAAGATATAACAATTATTTTTATATAATCTGTTGCTTGTTTTACAATATCTAAATAAGTTTGACTATGCTCTCCATTGACTATATTATTATCTTTTGCAATCGTCTTTATAAAAAATTCTGGAGATATTAAAATCATAATTGAAAATATAAGTCCAAAAGCAAAAGAAATTAAATATCTTGTTCTCAAAACTTCTTTTGTTTCTTTTGATTTTTTGGCGCCCCAAAATTGACCAAATAAAGGCATTCCAATTGCATTGTAACTTATTAAAATTCCACCAATAATTCCGGTGAATGCGTTTGCAAAATTTAATGCTGAAACACCACCTGAAATTCCTGTAACCATAAAATTATCAATAAAACCATTTAAAGATACTAAAAAACCGGACAATACTACAGGTATTGCGATTTTTGAATATAATTTTCAACGTTCTTTTGTAGAAGGGAAAAACGATAAAATGAAGGATAAAAATTTATTTCTCGTCGTTATCATTATTTTCTATTTTTCGAGTAATTTTTAATAATTTCAATAACTTTTTCTTCCACTTGCTCTTCATTTAAACCGTTGGTGTCTACTACAACATAATTTAAGTTAAATTCTTTACATAATTTTTCAAAATAAGGTTTGTAATTTCTGTGTAAAACTTCAAAATATTCTTTATTTTTTTCTCAATTGTCTGTTTCTACAGCTCTTTCTCTCTTGAAAAATCTTTCTTTAAATGTTTCAAAAGAAATATCTAAAAAAATTGCAAGATCAGGAAATTCTTCTGGAGTAATCAATTCTCTAAAAGCTAATTCATATGCTCTCATATATTTAGGTTCTTTTTTTGCTAAATTTATTTGAGCAAAAATGTGATGTTCGATTGAAAATCTATCTAAGAAAAAAAATCCTTTTTCTTTGTTTTTTAGATTTCTTTCTTTAAATTTATTTAGTCTATCTGCAAAAATTGATGAATGGTTTTCAATAATGTATGTTTGAAAACCAATTGTCAAATTTTCTCTTTGTTCATATAATCACTTTAAAAATGTGTTGAAAACTTCGTCGTTTTCATTAAATTCTAATAACATTTCTGAATTTGGAAATTTTTTTACTAAAGATGATGTTAGTGTACTTTTTCCACTACTAATCATTCCGCTAATACCTATAACCATTTTATTTACTCCTTGTTTTTTTGTGTGTAATTTAATAATAAACATTTTTTTAAAAAAACAAAATAAAAAAAGCAATAATTTCAAAAAAACATTTTATAGAAATCTTTTTTTTATTTTTTGAAAATTTTTTTTATTTTTTTTGAAAAAAATATAAAATATTAACGTAAATAGAACATAGGAATAATATGAAAAAAAACGATAATACTTTTATTAAAAAAATTAAAAAACTTGAAAATGAATTAATTAACACTGGTGATAATAATCCTAAGAATTTTATTGATGTTTGTAAAAAGAAACCTTTTTCAATCTTTATGATGTTTGTTTCTTCTTTTCTTTTTACTTTTTCAATAGTAATTGTACTTGCAAAAGCTAAAACAATTCCTTCTGGATTAACAGCTATCCCAACTCTTATTACATATATTTTTAGTGAAACGAAACATTATTTTTCTTTACTTTACTTAGCACTAAACTTACCGCTAATCATTTTATTTTGAAAACATTTAAAAAGAAGTTTTATGTATTTAACGATAATTTGAATGATTTTTCAAAACTTATGAAATTTATTTTTTAATATAACAGTGGTTCATGACTTTTTAAGTAACCATATAACTGTTGAATCTGGTAATTGAGATGTAGTAAAAGCACTAGAATTAAACACAGATTTATGACCTATTCTATATTATACCTTTTTAGGTTCTGTGCTAATAGGGGTTTCTATTGGTCTTGCTTGAAAATTTGGTGGTTCAAGTGGAGGGACAGATTTTATTTCTTATTACTATTCAACCAAAAAAAGAAAACCAATTGGAAAAATATTATTTTCTATTTCTATTAGTATAGCTTTTGTTTCATTAGTACTTTTTGGAACACTTGGTTATTTTAATATTGGAGAAGGAAAAATACATAAAATTTTAGGAATTCAAGTTGTTTCCACTATTATGTATATATTTCTAACATCAATGATAGTAAACTTAATTTATCCAAAATACAAAAAAGTGGAATTAACTTTTCACACTTCTGAACCTGAAAAAATTCTTGCTCATTTAAAAGTTATGAAATATTGACATTCCTATAATTTATGAGAAGGGATTTCTGGATATACAGGAAAACCAACATATAAAATCAAAACTATTGCATTATATTTAGAAGTAAAATACATTGTAAATGAATTAAAAAATGTTGATCCAAGCATTTGAATCTCTATCAAACCTGTTTTAGAAACAAGTGGTTTATTTGACACCTCAAGAATAGAATAATTTTTAAATTATTTTATTCTTTTTTTTACAGATT